>CANPYU010000047.1 GCA_947588665.1 uncultured Bacilli bacterium
TTTTATTTTATAAAAATATTTGATGTAACAAATATGCGAGAAAAAGATGCCTTATTTTAGCTTAAAAGTCATTGAAAATTCTCGCTTTTTATATGGAAGTATGAGATAATAAAGATAGCTAAAAATATGTTAACTAAAAATATTAGAATGATTAATTTTCATTTTTTCCTTTTTGAATATAAAAAACTATGTTATTTAAACATAGCTTTGGCGGTTCTTAACATTTGAGCAGTATAGCCATATTCATTATCATAATAGGCTACAACTTTTACTAAATCATTATTGATACTAGTAAGCAATCCATCGACTAGGGCTCCATAAGTTTTGCCTGTAACATCACTTGAGACAATTGGATCATACGTTAATTTTAAAGTTTCATTTTGATTAACTTCAAAGATTTTATTTACTTCATCAATTGATGTTGGTCTGTTGGGAATAAAAGTTAATTCAACTAAAGAGCCATCTAAAGTTGGAACCCGATATGCTCCTCCATCTAATTTACCAGCAAGAGAAGGTATTACTTTACCTATTGCAGAAGCTGCTCCAGTAGATGTTGGGATAATATTCGCTGCACATGCTCTTCCTCGTCTTGATAAAATACCTTTTTTATGGGCAATATCTAATGTTGCTTGATCGTTTGTATAGGCATGTATAGTTGACATGTAACCACTTTTAATACCTACAGTTGATGCTAAAACGTTCGCAATAGGTGCTAAACAATTAGTTGTACAACTTGCAGCACTCACAACTATTTCGGTACCATCTAAAATATTTTGATTAACATTGTATACTATAGTTTTTACATTGTCAGATTTAGAAGGAGCTGATATTAAAACTTTTTTAGCTCCAGCTTTAATATGTTTGTAAGCATCTTCATATTTGGTAAATTTACCCGTACATTCTAAAACTAAATCAATACCCAATTCTTGCCAAGGTAAATTTTCTGGATCTATTTCATTATAAACTTTGATTCTTTTAATGTTGTTAACTATTATCTCGTTATTTTCTCCTTTTATTAAATCTTCATGAAATGAACGATGGACTGTATCATATTTAGCTAAATATGCTAAATCCTCAGACTTACCTAAATCGTTAATCGCGATAATATCAAAATCTGTTCCGGTAATAATTTGTCTAAAAGCTAATCTTCCAATTCGACCAAAACCATTAATTGCTACTCTAATCATTTTTTCCTCCTATAAATTCTCTTAATATACTATTTTTTTCGACATATTCACTGCTAATAGGATAAAATCCTTTTAAAAACTTATATAATCTTCGTGCTTCAGCATAATATGGAGAGGCTGTACTAATTGATAATAATAAAGGATCAGCATATACTTTTAATACTCCTAATTCATATGGTAAAGCTGTATTAATAACCATGCTTGCTTTATCAGTGTATGGGAATATGTATTTTTCTTCCCCATTTCTTACACTTTTCCATCCTTTAATAGTGTCGGATGCAGTATGACCTCTAGTTCTACTATCTCTTACTATGCGCCTAATTAATCTTAAATCAAGTGTTGAAATATAATTATGGCGATCTATATTTAACGGGATAAAAGGACTTAAATAAACTTTATACTTATATCTTTCAGGTATATTGGGGGTTAAATCATCATTTAATGTATGTAACCCTTCTATTAATATTATGCTATTTTCTTTTAATTTTATTATATGATTATGATATTCTTTATGACCAGTAATAAAATTAAATGTTGGCACATCTATTTCTTCACCTTTTAATAAACTTAATAAATGCTTATTAAATAGACTTATATCAATTGCATTTAAACATTCAAAATCATAGTTTCCGTATTCATCTTTAGGATTATACTCTCTTTCCAAAAAATAATCATCAGTTGATAAACATATGGGATCATAACCTTTACTACGCAAGTATGAAGCTAAAACACGGGTGGTAGTTGTTTTGCCACTGCTAGAAGGTCCGGCAATCATAATAAAACGTTTTTCATTATTTCTTATAATTTCATCACAGGCGTTTTTTATTTGGTCATTAAATTTTAATTCACATGATTCAATAAAGCCTTTAATATCATAAGTACTGACTAAAGTATTTAAGTCTGAAAGATAAGGAGTATTTAATTTTTTTAACCATGATCTTCCTTCATAAAAAGATTTAATTATATTTTCATGATGAACATATTCTGGTAGTACTCCTTTGGTTAAATAACTTGGATACAATATTATTATATTGTTATTATCTAAATATTTTATACTAAATAATTTAATATATTTAGTACTATATGGCATTGGAACATAGTAATAGTTAAGATAATCTTTTAATTTATATATAGCCACAATATCATCAGCAGTTTGTAAATTATGAGATTTTTCAGGAGTTAAAGCTGCACTATAAAAGGCTTCAGCTTCTTTTTTTAATATATTATATTTTTTAAATTGGTAATCATTATCAATAATATGAGCCATTTCTTCTTTTATTTTAGATATATCCTCTATAGTTAATGTTTTATTATATTTTATTTCTCCAAGCATTCCTCCAGGAACAGAATGTAAATAATGGACATCTGCATTAGGAAAAATTGTTTTTAAAGCTACTTCAAAAATAAACATAATAGCAGCTTTATACATTTTTGTACCATCTACAGATGTACAATCAAAAAATTCAATAGTTTCACTGCCATTTACTTTTTCGCTTAATGATAATATTTCATTATTTTTTTTTACACCTAAAACTGTATCTTTATATTTTGAATTTTTACTTATATCTAAATAAGTAGTTCCTTTTTCTACTTCGATTATTTTATTGATATCGAAAGTTATTTTTATTTTATTATTCATGTTTATACCCCATATTCTATTATATAATATCATATTTTTCATTTTTTGTCATAAATTTTCAATAAGTTTTTAATTATATTGAATAAAAAAATTGTTTTTTTACTATATATTATATAGGTGAAAAAATATGAATATTGTACCAACAGTTATTGAAAGAAGTAGTAATAAAGAATATGCCTATGATTTATATTCCCGACTTTTAAAAGATAGAATTATATTTCTATCAGGAGAAATTAATGATAATGTTGCGAGCATAATTGTTAGTGAGCTCCTCTATTTAGATCATCAAAATCATGAAGATATTTATCTTTATATAAATAGCCCTGGAGGTCAAGTTACATCAGGAATGGCTATTTATGATACAATGAATTATATTAAAAGTGATGTTAGAACTATTGTGCTGGGAATGGCAGCTTCAATGGGAGCATTTTTGCTTTCTAGTGGAACTAAAGGTAAAAGATATGCGCTTAACAATTCCGAAGTTATGATTCATCAAGTTTTAGGTGGTACTCAAGGTCAAGCTACAGATATTAAAATCCAGGCTGAACATATCTTAAGAATGAAAAAGAAATTAAATGAAATACTTGCCTCTAATACCGGTAAAAGCATAAAACAAATAACTAAAGATTGTGAAAGAGACAATTATATGTCGGCAAAAGAAGCTTTAAATTATGGTATTGTAGATGAAATACTTTAAATTTGACAAATAAGTAAAATTATGGTAAAATATGCCCTAATTAAGGGGATATATTATGCCATATACAAAACAAGATTTAAAAAATTTACATTTAGATGATACAAAACCAATTGATTTTTATCCGATTGTACAGTTAAAAATTTTTGATAATATTAATGATATTATATTAAGTTCACGAATTAAGGATGAATATCGTTATACTTTAGATATTTATAAAGAATATTTGGAAACAATTACTAAATTAAATAAATCAACTCAAGATAAACTGTTAAGAGATTTTAAAAGTACAGAAATAATTGAAAATCATACTTTAGAATCAGAAAGTTATGATAGAATAAGTGCTTTTAATGTTCATCATAATTCTATTGCTTTTAATTATTTACTTAGAAAATTATTTATAGAACAAAAACCTTTATCTCCAAATATCATGGCTAAAGGATATGAAATTTTAATGCGTGGTACTTCTAATGAAAAAGAAATTAAAGCTAACCATCGAATAAATAATAATCATATTGTAGGATATATAGAAAATAATGAGAGAAGAATTGACTTTTTACCTATTTCTTATGATGAAATCGATTGGGCTTTAGCTTATTTTATTTCTTATTTTAATCAACCTGAATTAAAAGAAGAGGAACTTTTAATTAAACCCTTTGTTTTACATGGTCTTATCGCAGCTCTTCAAATGTATGAAGATGGTAATACCCGTTTAGGTAGAACCTTTCAACATTTAAAAATGTTTATGTTAACTAATAAATTTCTAGATCCAGATTTGAAATTACCTATTCTTTATTTTTCTAGAACTTATTTGCCTTATCGAAAACAATACCGGGATTTTATAGCAAACATTGCTATTAATCCTACCAATGAAAATTGGAATCAATGGATACTATTTAATTTAAGAAGAGTTCAAGATCAAATTAATTATAATGAAGATAGTTTAAGTAGAATGTTAATAAAATAGTTATTAGCATTTTTTTTCTTGATGTTTTTTTATTAGATTTCTTATTTTTATAAAATGGTGATTTACACCACTTTTTCCTATTTGATAGTCTGTTTCTAAAGATATAATATCTGCTAATTCTTTAAGTGATACCTCAGGATATTTTTCACGATATTCTAAAACAATTTTAGTTGTATCGTCTAATAAACTATATAAATCATTTTCTTTTAAATATTTTATTTCTTCTATTTGTTTTAAACCATTAGTAATTGTTTTTTCTTGATTAGCTATTTCACAATTATTTAATCTATTAACCATATTCTTATGATCTCTATAAATTCTTATATCTTCAAAATAAAAATAACTATTTGTGGCTTTAAACATTTTAATAATATCACTTATAATTTCTGCATTTTTTATATATACCATATATTTACTATTTCTTTTTAAATGCTTAGCATTTATATCTAAACTCTTAAATAATTTAGTTAAAAAAATTGCTTCTCTATTTAAATTAGTTACAATTTCTAAATGATAGCCACTTGAGGCAGGATCATTAATTGTTCCTGTTGCCAGAAATACTCCCTCTAAATAAGCAATTTTTTCTTCTCTAGTTGAATAAAAATATTCATCTGGCAAAACTTTTTTATTATTTTCCATAATATTTAAAAATTTTAGTATGTAATTAACTTTTTCTTTTATTTCTAATATATATATTTGTTTTACTCTAAATCTTTTTTGATTACGAATAATAATTTTAGGTTTAATATTAAATATTTCTTTAAAATGACTATATATTCTTCTAGTTACACTACCATTTTCTAAGGTAATATTTATGCCATTTTTTAAGTTAGCAGAAAATCTTAAAAATCCGGATAACTCACATATTTTTTCAGCTTCATTTAATTCATTTTTTACTATTTCCTCTTTAACTTTAGTAGTATATGTCATATATTCCCCTTCTATTCTTTTTCCATCAAAACAGAAAATATTAAATAAGCAGTTTTTAGGGTATCATGTCTTAAATAACCATCTTCTACGGTGTATATTTTATCTTGAATTATTCTTACTTGCATTGCTTCTAAAATGTTTTCATCTAACAATACCGGATCTTTTTGTTCTTCAGTTGCATATTTTGTGACAATTTCTTTAGGAATTGCAACATTATTTGCTAGTACAATATCAATACTATTCGGACCTAAATACTCATTTAAAACTTTGATGTGATCACTTACTTTATAATTATCGGTTTCTCCTGGTTGAGTAACTAAATTGCAAATATATAATTTTGCAGCTTTACTATTTTTAATTGCTTTTACTACATCTTTAATAATTATATTAGGAATAATACTAGTTAATAAACTACCAGATGAAAATATTATTAGATCTGCTTCAATAATGGCTTTGATAACTTCAGGATTTACTTTTACATTTTGATCGTATATTACTTTTTTTATTTTCTTTTCACATTTGGTAATACTTGTTTCTCCATATATTCTTTTTCCTTCTTCAGTAATACCAATTAATTCGGCGTTATCTTCAGTAATGGGTAAAATTTTACCTTCTATATCTAGTAATTTAGCTAATACCGGGATAGCACTTGCAAAATTACCTTTTTGCTCTAATAGGGCTGTTAACAAAAGGTTTTTAACTGAATGATTTCCTAAACTACGTGATTGTTTAAAACGATAATTCATTAAATTTACAATATCTTGATCAGTATTACTCATTGCTAACATTACTTTAGAAATATCTCCAACAGCAGGAATCTTAAAATCTTTACGTAATCTTAATGTTGATCCCCCATTATCAGAAACAGAAACTACTGCAGTTATATCTATGGGAAATAATTTTAGGCCTTTTAATATTTGGGATAAACCAGATCCTCCTCCAAAAATAACTATTTTTTTCATATAACATCACACTATAACTTTACCACATAATTAATAAAAAAAGAACAATTTATGAATAAAATTGTTATAAATTGTTCTTTTTCTAACTTTAATTTGTTTTATTATAGTTATTGGTAAAACTTAATTTTTAAATATTTTGATTTTATTTATGCTACAATTTAAATTTTTTACTTAATTTTATTCTGAGTTCTTAATTTTTCTGCTTCTCTTATTTTAGTGATATATAAAATATCTTCTTTTAACGAATACCATTTAACTTGAATGTCATCAACTTTCTTTTCATGTTTTGGATTTCCTTTTAAATTTCTGTCATAACATTTAATATTTAAATTACTAATATTTATATAGTTTACGTTATTTTCGTATTTTAATAAATATTGCAAAACTTCACTATTAGTTGCCCAAATAAAATTTTGGGGTGTGCCATAGATAATTGCCATACAATCATACATTTGATTTTCTGTTCCTTGAAAAATAAAGCGAAGGATTAATTTGTTCTTAATATAATATTTATTAAAAACTTGTTTTATTTTAGTTATATCTGTAACATTATTTAAAATATAAGTTTTAGCATCAACCTTTTGATTGTTTATTTTCCCAATCATGAATTTATCTAACATATCAATTGTTTCTTCTTCTACTCCAATTTTATTTAGATAGGCATAAAATTTATATTTATTTTCTTGATGCATAGAACATTCATTACCTGTTTTTATACTAATGCCTTTTATATTATTTTTAATTTTGATTTTTATATCTGATTTTTCTAAATACTTGTTTTTCCAGCATATTACTATATCATTATCATCAATATTATCAAACAAAGCATATAATAACTCTTTAGCATTTTTTGATAAGTTTTTTACAATTTTATTATTGAATAATTCTACAAAATTTAATTCATTAATTATTCCCTTTGACATCATTCTTCTCACCTCAAGTTGATATCATAGCATAAATTATATAAAAAATTTGTCGAATTGTGAATTTTATGATAAAATAATAAAATTTTATATATTTATTTAACAATGATTTTTAAAAAATAGAAATTATATTATCCATATTTTATTTTAGTATTTTTTTAATGTTTAAAATCCAGAAAATTTGAATTTCAATTAAATAATTTTTTTTAACGTTATTTATTTTCGTTTTTATAAGGCCATTAATTACTTAAATTATTGCAAAAAAAAACTAGCAACTTCCTATTTTCGCAAAAAACTATCTTCGGCGTTCTAGTGCTTAACTTCTCTGTTCGGGATGGTAAGAGGTGTGTCCACTAGGCTATCG
>CANPYU010000048.1 GCA_947588665.1 uncultured Bacilli bacterium
ATATCTATAAGTAATATATTTTTTAGCAAGCTCATATTTTCCAATACTCATTAATTTTCTTTCAATAATATCTTGTATATCTTCAACGAGCATTCTTTTTTTACCAAGCTTCTCAATATATTTAATTATATTTTTTATTTGAGTAGAACTCGCTTGATCCTCTTCTTCAACTTCCGCGTTTGCCTTCATTATAGCTTCTTCTATTTTCTCTGGACAATAGTCTACCATATGTCCATCTCTTTTAATAATTTTCATTGTTTAACTCCTCCACTTTATTTTTTATCACGAACCAAGTATAGCACATTTTAAAAAAACTATCTTGTTGCAATTGCAACATTTTAGATTTTTTGCTATAATTTTTTTAAGAGGTGTAAAATGATTCAAATTTTTGATAATATTTCCGTGAAAAATCGTTTAAAACTACTTAACATTTTAGAAACACATACTTTACATTTTCAAAAAAACAACTCTTTTCTTCCCTATATTTCTAAAGATAATATTATTGGTATTATTAAAACTGGTTATGCCCAAATAATTAGAACCGACCACAATGGCAATCGTACTATTATTGAAGAATTAGAAGAAAATGATTTATTTGGAACTGAGATATCTTCTTTAAAAAATCGCGAATATGATATTATTGCTAAAGAAGAAACTGAAGTAATTATTATTGATTTTAATTCTATTATAAACTGTCCTGCTAACAATAAATCATTTTACAATGAATTTACAAAAAACCTTTTACAAATATTTACAGTTAAAATCCAAGAAAAAAACGAACGCTTAGAAATAATTACTAAGAAAACTATTCGTAATAAACTACTTGAATACTTCAGTGTTATGTCCAAAAAACATAGTTCTAAACATATTTATTTACCATTTACTTTTACCGGTCTTGCGGATTATCTAGCAATTGATCGTACTGCCATGAGTCGCGAATTAAAAAACTTAAAAGAAGAAGGATTTATTGAAATAAAAAACAAAAGGATAGATTTATTATATGATGAATATTAATCACTAAATATCCATATCCTCTTTTCTTGTTTTAAAACCTACTATTAGCATCTTTTCCTTTAAAATTACTAAATACTAAAAATTAAAAATTCCATTCTTCCTCCATAGACCTTCACATACTAAAGTAAAACTTCAAACGGAATAGAGCTCTTAATAACAATAATTTTATGCATAATATAATTATTTATTTAAAAAATTAGAACGTAGATTACAATACATCATAAATTGCAAGCCTTTAACAAATTCAGGAACAAAAAAACCAGGCAAAACCTAGCTTTAAATATCAAAATTGGAGGGGCCTACCAGATTTGAACTGGTGCTCGGGGAGTTGCAGTCCCATGCCTTACCACTTGGCTAAAGCCCCATAATAGATAATATGCAATTTTCTGTTGCAATATTATTCTATTATAATAATATCAATTTGTCAATTAAATAAAGTTCTTTTCTTACAACTAATTAATAATAACCACCCTATTCCTAATAAAAAATTTAATTTAAAAGTATTATCATTACTACCAGTTGATGGTACTCTAATTTTTCGATAATTTTCATACACGAGATTAATTTCATCTAAAGAATCAACTTCAAACTCTAACTTTTTATCTTCCAAAAAATAACCTTCAACAGTTTCTACTTCTTGAAAATAATAAGAACCATACGGAACAGATACTCTAATATAACCATCTTTATCAGTAATATAAGTACCTATTAAATTACCATCTAAATCAAATAAATTAAATTTTACTCCCTCTAAAGGTTCTCCATCTGTATTTACTTTAAGAAGATTAACTTTTGTCATTAATCTTTCATTAATTAAATCTAAAGTTATCTCTTTATCATCAATTATAATTTCTTTAATTTCTTCATCTAATTTATAACCAACCCTCGTAACAACTTCTTCTAAATAATATTTACCATAAGGAAGATCTACATTAATCTGTCCTTTATCATCTGTTACATAAATACCTATTAAATTATTTTCGGCATCATATAATTTAAACTTAATTCCCTCTAAAGGTATATCTATATCACTTTTTTTCTTAATAATTAAAGTACCCTTCTGTAAATTATTCTTAATATTTATTTCTTTTGTTACTACTTTAGTATACTGGTCAATATAATCTAAATCTATCTCATATAAAGTATCATCTAAAACATAACCTGCACTTGTACTAGATTCTTTCAAAAAATATTTTCCTAATTTTAAATTACTTATTTTAATATAACCATCTTCATCTGTTTCATATGATCCAATTAACATCATATTTTCATCATAAAGTAAAAATTGTATTCCCTGAAGTACTTTTTCATCATAAACTAATCCATCATCATAATTAACTATCTCTCCTACTTTTTTAACTATAATTTCTCCTAAAACTTCTTGATTAGCAAACTGAACTTCTAGCACTTTACCAATATCTTCAACTTCTATTATATTAGCATCGGCATTAATCTCAAAAACGAAAGGATTTTCATTCCACAAATAACCATTTATTTTTTGGTCTACTTCTTCTAGTTGATATCTTCCAGCAAATAAATAATCCGGAGTTATCAAAATTCCATCTTTATTAGTTTCAAACACACAATAAGTTTTAATTCCCGGATAACTAACACTTTGACATACATATTTATTAGTATCTAAATTTTTAATTTTAAATTTAATTCCCTTTAAAGGAATAACTTCTTTTGTTTCTTCATCAATTTTAACTACTTTTAACTTAGCTTTAACATATTCATTATTAACAACTTTATCTATATCTTCATGTAATGTAATTACAAAACAATCTGCTAAAAAAGTCTTTTTATTCCCTGACTTTTGACATACTTTATAAGTCCCATAAGGAAGTATTATTTTAGCTTTTCCATTACTATCAGTAGTAATATCTCCAATATATTCTAAAGTATCATTATCAAATATTTGAAATACGGCGCCATCTTCTACTTCTATTACTCCACTAGCACCTTGAGACATCGTTTTTAATAAATTAAAATCAAATTTCTGCACTTGTTCTTTAGAAACAACTTTAATAACTTCTAAATTCTCTCTAATTTGAAAATCATATCTATTAGGATCTAATAAATATCCCAAAGATGGCGTAATTTCTTGAATATAATAATCACCATAATCTAAATTTTCATATTTAAAATAGCCCTTATCATCGGTTGTTACTTCAGCAATCTTTGTTCCATCACTTTTATATATACCATATATAGCTCCTTTTAAAGTTGCATCTCCTTGAGCTACTTTAACTTCACTATCTTCTTTAAAAAGTTCTACATCACCTTTAATCTTTTGATTAATAATTGTTTTTTCAATATCTAATTCATTTTGTGTTATTTCAAAATAATATTTAGTACTATCTAAAACATAACCCAATGGTGCTGAATTTTCTACCAAATAATATTTACCTAATTCCAAATCTGTACATTTACCTGTTCCCTCACTATTAGTAGTAATAGTACAAACTAAATCATCAGAATCACTATAAACATTAAATGAAGCATTTTCTAACCCCTGCTTATTTTCTCCTTCTTTCTTTATTTCGATACTCCCAGACACAACAGTCCCTGAAACTCCCGCATATATTGGGTCAATATTACCAGGAACTACCATATTCTGAGAATCTGAAGAAGTCAAAAAAGCTAAATTTTTATCATATAAATCTTTTCCTTTAACCAAATACATATTTATATAACCTTTACTTTTAGGCGTAATAGTTAAAATATTTCCCTCTATTTTAGCCGTACAATTATCACATCTATCAACTTCATATTTACTTAAAACCCCATTTTTATCTTCAAATTGAGTAGGACCATTAAGTTTAAAATAAACATAACTACCATTAAAACTAGGTCTTACAAAATGTTGGTCAACATCATTATTAATTTCCTGCATTTCATCAATATAAGGATTTTCAATTTCTTGACAATCTCTATTACTACATAAAACATTTGTAAACACCTGATTTTCAATCGTTTGATAAATTAACATTTGAGCAGCAATCTTATACTCATTACTTTGTCTTCCTGGATAATCATACCCATAAAAAGAAATTAATTTAATTCTATCAAGTTGTTCTTTAGTAATTCTATTACTACTATCTTTTTGAGTGTTATTTATTTCATTTAATATATCATAATATTTATAGCTATTTACTTTATAATCAACCGTAGGATTTAATTCTTCCGAAGGTGCCAAACAATAAACATGTTTCCCTACATAATCACCTTCTATTGCTTGAAAATCCAAAAGTTGCCCATATTTACTAAAGTATCCATCATTTTTTCGGGCATGAAAAATACTTCCCATGCTATAACCATTAACTCGATTGGCAGCTAAAACATTATCAGTTCCACCAATAACTAATATCATAAATAATATAAACAATAATATTTTTTTCATTTAATCCTCCATAAATTATTTATCTTGGATTATAATTAAAAAATAAAATTCTTAAAAATAATTTAAACATTTACTAAAAATATATAATACACCTAAAATAACAATATTGCAAATAAAATTAATTAGCAAGAGAAACAAAAATATCTATAACAAAAAATATTACTAATAAAATAGTTACAAACTTAGGTATTTTCTTAGCAAATTTCTCTAATAATGGTCTTAATAAATAATTTACTATTGTTGCAAAAAAACCCCAACAAAAAGAAATTTCTAATGCAATATAATGTCCTATATTAAATTTTAAATTAGTATAATCCCAAAATACTCGATGAAAAAGTATTTCAATTAACATTCCTCCAGTAAATTCAATTAAAGTCATAATTACTGTCGCACAAATATAAAAAAGAAATATTTCAGCCCATTTATCTAACTTAAATTTTTTAAGTATTTTATTAATTATCATCATTGCAAAAATAGCAAAAGCATAAATAAAAGTCCAAGGCCCATATAAAATTCCACTATTAAAATGAGCATGCGTAAATAAATTAACTATATTTTCAAATATAAAACCTAAAAAAGAATATATAAAAAAGATATTAATATAAAACATAATATTCACCATTATTAGTTTAAGAAAATTCTTATTTAATATACCCATTATAAACTAAATTAGTATCTTTAACTACTATAAACGCATCAGGATCTACATCTTTTATTAAAGCTACTACTTCTTTTACAAGTCTACATTTAACATCAATAATAAGTAAATCTTTTTCTTGATTATAATTATCCTTTAATTCTATTATTGATACTCCTAGATCTTCATTTCTTAATTTATCAATTAATTTATAATTATCTCTTGTCGTAACAACCTCTATACTATTAACACTTTTAATAATTCTTCTTGATAATAAACCACCCAAATAAGTACCAGTTGCATACCCAAGAGAATAACAAATAGGTATTAATATACTAGTTATTTCGGTATTTAAAGCTTTACGAGCCGCGATAAACCATACAAAAACTTCAAAAAAAGCCAAAATAGGTATTAATATTCCTTTTCTTTTAACCATGATCATTGTTCTAAATGTTGAAATAGTAACATCAACTATCCGAGCAAAAAAGATTGTAAGACAAGTAAAAAGCATAATACCACCATTTATATTATGCTTAAAACTAACAATTACATAACTTTTAATATTGCAAAAATAACAATAACAATAAATATTAGTAAAATCAATAAAATACCTAAATATTTATTTTCTTTTCTTACTTTATAATCTCTATTTATTCCACCTGGATTATATTTATCACTCATTAAATTAACTTTAAATTTATTATCAGTATTATATTCTTTTTGCTTTTTTATTTGTTCTTCGCTCATCATCGCTCCACACGATTTACAAATATACCCTTCACTAGGAAGTGCAGCACCACACCTTTTACAAAACACAACAATCACCTACTAATTATATTGTACAACAAATTTCATTAAAATCTAACAACAAATTAATTGCTTTACATGTCTTTACTATAATTTCTTTAATTAAAAAATAAGAACAGAAAAAATTCCATTCTTATATTATATTGAGTAAAGCTAACCCATAACTCTTGTCTATTAAAAAAAAGGATAAGCATAATAGACAAGTATAACTTATTGAACTATATATGGATTAGTTGCTGTTCCTTTATTTTCTTCTTGAACTGTTGTAAATATTGTATTGGCTTTTAGATTTATTACCGGACGAATACCAAGAGTCGAATCACCTACGAGCGTGTAATTAAGGTTACCACTTGCATCCACAAAGAATACATAAGCATAAGTGCTAAAGTTAGACGGAGACATCGTCCAATATTGCTGTTCTGTATATAACCAATAACTATTATTATTCTGTCCTGCAAATCCTCCAGAATATATTACTTCATCCATAGTTATTACACCTACTGGATTTTTTAATTCATTATTTCCAGTTATTGTTTTTCCATCTAAAGTTGTTATCGATGAAGCAGAAGGTCCTGTGAATAAATCTCTTTCTCTTGATGTATTATCACCACATTTGAGTGTTGGAGTTTGAGTGCTTGTATTCCAACCTGTATTTCCAGATTGCCATGCTATATCTGCTTTTATATATGCTGTTGATATATTTTTATATCCTCCATCACTTTCTTGTCTAACTGGATAGCTAGTTCCATGATTTATAGTTGCTAATCGTCTATCATTACAAAAGCCTGTGTCTACATCTATTTTGTCTTTTAAAGTTTCTAAATTTGTTTTACCCCACCATGTTTCTAATTCTTCTTTTATAGTACTACTATTTATATTTGTATGAGCATCTTCATAAGTTCCAGATGTTCCGGCATCTTTTTGTCCACCATACATAAATCCTATATATTTATTATCATCCCATTGCGTATTATATCGTTGAACTGTATTAGTAGTATATACTGTTGTAATTTGAGTACCAGCTCCTGTAGTAGATGGTGCTTTGGTAGTACCTGAACTTGTTAATCCTGCATAAATTAATCTTATTGTTCCATTACCATTTATTCTAATTATTCTCCACCAGATATCTTGATTAGTATCATTTATTTTTCCTAATTTAATCCAGTTATTATCTACTTTCCCTCTAAATACATAACTTGTTCCATAATCGTCACTTGCTTTACATATTAATTTTTGAGATGCTTCTGGGCCTGTTACTCTAGTTATTCCATCTACTTCAGTTGGACATCCTGTTTTCGATAATTCTTTTCCTAGCTCTGCTAATACATCTTCAGAAGTTAGAATTTTATCGTAATATAAATAACAACTTGTTCCATCTAGGGTTAATCCTTTTATATTGACACTGTAATCATCATAGTTTGTACTTGCTGTTGCTCCATTGCTACATTCACTTTCTTCACTATTTATTTCATACCCTTCTTTAGGCATTTTATCTGCTTCATCATATTTTCCTGTTTCTTCATTCTTTATATATATTCCTAGTATATTTATATCTGCACTTTTATTATTTATCTCGGCATATACTCTTCCATCAAAGTTATGTCCTATATCTTCATTTTGATCTTTGTTTGTTTCTTCTGTTAAGTTTGGATATTCTATTATTACATA
>CANPYU010000049.1 GCA_947588665.1 uncultured Bacilli bacterium
CCCATGAATGTTGCCTTGAGAGGGCAATGTGTTAACCATTTCACCAACGAGCCATGAATTAATTATAACAATTAAATTGAAGAAATGCAAGACTTGTTTTTTAAATTAGAAAGTGATAAAATATCGGGATTGGGGATGAATGGTAGATGAAAGAAGCAATAGAGGCAACAGAAAAAATGATAGATGCTTATATCATGGGAAAAAAAAGAAGGAAAATAAATACTTTTGGTGAATATGATAAAGTTTATGCGACTACAACAGAGAATATTGATGCTTATTTAAAGTTAGCTGAATTTAGTGGAAAGAATGAAGCTCTTAGTGTACTTGCAAGTGGAGATCAGGCTTTTAGTTTAGCTAGTAAAGGAATAAAAAATATAACAACATTTGATATAAATAAATTAACAGAATATTATGCTTTAGGGTTAAAAAGGTCTGCGATTTTAACTTATGGTTATAACGAGTTTTTAAGCTATTTTAAAAATCTTTTTGATTTAAATATTAATTTAGATGAATTATGTGATATGGTTAAATATTTAATTCCTAATATGGATTATGAATATAAAGTTTATTGGAAAGAAGTTATAGATTATAATTATAAAAAACAGAAAAATTTAACTAAAGTAATTAATTTATTTGAAATTCTTTTAAGAAGTAATGCGCACGGAATAAGTAAGACAAAAAATAGTTATTTAAAGACAGAGAAAGATTATAATTATTTAAAAGATAATATGGGGGATGTTAATATAACTTTTGATCATTTAGATCTTTTTAGTGTACCAATTGTATATGAAAAAAAATATGATTTTATATTACTTTCTAATATAGTAGATTATATAGAATATTATTTAGGAAATAATTGGACTTATGAAGTATTTAGAAAAGAAATACTTAAATTTCATAAATTACTTAAAAAAGATGGAATTATATATATTGCTTATATTATTGGGAAACATAGAAAAGAAAATAAGCTTTTTGATTGGCCTTTAATATATTCTTCATTAATTACGGCAAAAGATCTTACGAGAGAAGAATTAGTATTGCTTCCTCATATAGATAATGATCGAGTAAATAATTATGTTGATGATGCGATTGTATTAGAAAGAAAAAAATAGAAATGAAATATTTTGAAATGAGTTATGATATGGTTGCTAAATTGGGGGTAGGTTTATTTAATCCCTATCAAGATGAAGGGTTAAAGCCACCAATTTTATATAAAGGTAATGTTTATAAACCATTTTTAAAGGGATTAAAGAAGAAAGAAAAATTAATTTTAAAGTTAGATAAACTTAATTTAGATTATCTTCTTAATATTAAAGGTATGCTTAAGGTTAATGGGCAAGTGGAAGCTTATTTTTATAAATATGAAGAAGGAAAATTATTAAAGAAATATTTAGAAGATGATGAGCCTTTTATAGAGAGATGGAAATTAATTGAAGAAATTTTTTTAA
This sequence comes from uncultured Bacilli bacterium, assembly GCA_947588665.1. Next base: position 1,449 of record CANPYU010000049.1, read on the forward strand.
CGGATAAGGCTTTAGTTAAAGAAGGACTAACCTATTTTGATTATCATACGGCTAATTTAGTAGTTAATCAAGATATTAAATTTTTAGATATTGATAGTATTATTAAATTAACTAGTTTTAATAGAGAAAGAATTAAAAGATATTTATTAGAATTAATTATTTCAATATATATAAATTATGATTTAACTTTTAATGTAGATAATACAGTTTATTTAGGAATTTTAAGTGATTTTTTAAATATTAATTGTTATGAGGAAATAGATATAGAGAAAATAATTAATGTATTGTTTAATAAAAATCAGGGTGAAGATAAATATTTGAAAGAGAGAATAAAAACTTTTTAAATGTAAAGTTTTTATTTTTTTCTAGCAATATTTAGAAATATACGTTATGATAGAGGTGGAGAATAATTATGAAGTTAAAAATATTTAATGATAATAAATTAAAAGATAAAGATATTCATGATAAAGTAATAAGAGTAAAAGCAATTATTTTAAATAGTGATAAAGAGATACTTTTAGGAAAAGCTTTTGGGACAGTGCAGTTTCCCGGGGGACATTTAAAAGTTAATGAAGGATTAAGTGAAGGACTAAAAAGAGAACTAGAAGAAGAAACAGGCTTAATTATAAAAGAGGTAGGAGAACCTTTTTTTGGGCTTAAATATTATATTAAAGATTATCCTGTCGTTGGTAATAATCGAAGTGTTGAAATTTATTATTACTTTATTAAAACAGATGAAAGATTTAATTTGGAAAATATTAAATTAGATGATCAAGAAAGAAATGGTAATTTTAAATTGTATTATATTCCTTTAAAAGATATGAGGAAACATTTAAAAGAAAAAGAGAAAGATAATCCAATAAATAAAGTTATTAATAAAGAAATGCTGCTCGCATTAAAGTATTTGGGAAAGAAGGAGTAAAAATGAAATTAATATCTTTTGTTATACCGTGTTATAATTCTATGGAGTATATGAGTCAGGCGATTGAAAGTATTTTAAGGGCTAAAAATGAAGTGGAGATAATTATTGTTAATGATGGGTCTAAAGATAAAACAATAGATATTGCACGGAGTTATGAAAAAAAGTATAAAGATATAGTAAAAGTTGTTGATAAAGAAAATGGGGGCCATGGAAGTGGAGTTAATGCCGGATTAAAAATAGCAACAGGTAAATATTTTAAAGTTGTTGATAGTGATGATTGGGTTAATGAAGAAGCTTTAAAAAAAATTATTAAAACATTAAAGAAAATAGATGTTGATATGTTTATTGCTAATTATGTTTATGAAAAAGAAGGAGATACAAAAGAAATTGACTATTTAAAAATATTGCCAGAGAATAAAATATTTGGTTGGGATGAAATAAAAAAATTTCCAGTTAGTAAGTATTTACTTATGCATTCAGTAATATATAGAACTAAACTATTAAAAGATATTAAATTAGAACTTCCAGAACACACTTTTTATGTAGATAATATTTTTGTTTATTATCCTTTACCTTATGTTAAAACGATGTATTATTTAAATGTTCCTTTTTATAGATATTTTATAGGAAGAGAGGATCAATCGGTTAATGAAGAAGTAATGATTAAAAGAATTGATCAACAGTTAAAAGTTAATAAATTAATGATAGACTTTTTTAATCCTTTAGAAATAGAAGAAATAAATTTACAAAAATATTTAATTCATTATTTAGATATTATGATGACGGTTTCAACTATCCTTCTTAAAATAGAAAATACTAAAGTAGCTAAAAATAAAATTAATGATTTATGGGATTATTTAAAGAATAAAAATCCTAAGATTGTAAATAAGCTTAGACTTGCAAAAGTTACTTTGGGACCAAGATTTATAGTTGTTCCAATATATAAAATATCAAGAAAGATATATAAATTTAATTAGGTGAATTATGGATACTAAAAAATTTAAAATGATTGATGAAGGTTTTATATGTTTAGTTTGTAAAAAGAAAGTAGAGCCTTTAAATTATACGGCACGAGACCATTGTCCGTATTGTTTATGTAGTTTACATATTGATAATAATCCGGGAGATAGAGCTAATACATGTCTTGGAATATTAAAGCCAATAGATATTGAAAAAGGGAAGAAAGATACTTTAAAGATAATTTATAGATGTAATAAATGTGGAGAAATAAAGAAAAATAAGATGGCAAAAGATGATAACTATGAGGAAATATTAAAGGTTATGAGTAAAAAATAAATAATATAATATTTATAGTTGGAAATATTTAGAACTTGATTAGTTCTTTTTTTAATATTTAAAAATAATATTTATTAGAGGTGAACTATGGCTGTTTATTTAAATAAAAATATTAAAGGAAGGGAATTATTAAAAGAAGAAGTGGATTTTCTTTCACAGATAGATAAAAATAAAAAAGTAATTAAAGTTGGGGTATTAAATTTGATGCCTAATTTTGAAGATACAGAAAGAGATTTACTTAGAGTTCTAGATGTTAAGGGACTACAAGTAGAAGTAGATTTTATAGTTTTAAATAAAGATAAAAAAAACGAATATAAAAAAAAATATTTAAATAAGTGTTATTATGCGTTTGATGATATTAAAAATAAAAATTATGATGGTATGATTGTTACAGGTGCACCTTTAGAACATTTTAGATATGAAGATATTAGTTTTAAAGAAGATTTAAAAGAATTTATGGATTATACTAAAGAACATGTGAAATCAACAATTTTTCTTTGTTTTGCATCAGAAATAGCAATTGATTATTTTTATGGAGTTAAGAGACATAGTTTAGGTAGTAAATTATCGGGATTATTTAAAAATTATATTGTTAATGAAACTAAGTTAGTTAAAAATTTTGATGATAGTTTTTTAGTACCAGTTTCTCGTTATTGTGGGATAAATGAAGAAGAAGTTTTGCTTAATAATAATTTAATATTGGTTAGTAAAGGAACATATTCTGGGGTGTTTATAGTAGAAAGTAAAGATAGTAAACAGATATTTATTACAGGACATTTAGAATATAGTAAAGATACATTAGATAAAGAATATAAAAGAGATTTAAGTGAATGTTTAAATCCAAGTAAACCTCTTAATTATTATTTGGGGAATAAAATAAATTATAATTGGGTAATGGCAAGAACTCTTTTGTATCAAAATTGGTTAAATTATTATGTTAGTTAATATTTATTATTTGATTAAAAGAGATAATTTTATTGTTAGTTAGTTTTAAAGTGTTAGAATTAGGATAAATAGCAATAATATTAGTTTTAATAGTTTTTAAATGATTGTTTTCATAGTAAGTTAAATTAATTAGACTATGAGAGTAATAGGCATCTTTTAATTCTTCATTTAATTTTTCTATTTCTTCAGGAAATAATTTGGGTTTAGAATTTAAGAAATTTGTTTTGGCTTCTTTAATACTTGCTAAAACTTCTTTATTAGATATTAAAGAATTAAAAGGTTGCCATTTGATAAAGCCACGGTCAATCATGCACTATGACCTCCAATTTTGGTGTTACGATCAATGATAGTAGAATCTGATAATAAACTTGATGCTTTTAAAAGAGAGTTTTTACCAAATTTATTTTTAATATTATCAATAGCAATATTGATATTTTCTTTTTCTTCTATTTTAGTTATTTCTTCAAAGATATTTAATTGAGTACCAGTTTTATTACTTAAAGTGCCACAGGAGATATTTACTTTACGAATAGGTAAATCATCATAGAATTTATCAAAAATCATTAAACAGGTGGCATAAATAAGGTCATTATCATCAGTGGGTTCTGATAGTTTTATTTGATGATGAAAACCACCACCAATATTTTTAGAATAACCAATGCCTAAATGAATAACTTGACAAGTTTTGTGATTACTTCTTAATCTAGAGGTTAAAACTTCAACCATTTCTTTAATAATTATTTTAATATTATTACCATTGTAGTCTTTAAATAAAACTTGGGAATGAGAATAAGATTTATCAATAGTTTTAGCATAATTTTTAATTCGACTTAAATCAATACCATTAGCATGGTTCCAAAGTTCTGTGCCAATTACTCCGTATTTCTTTTCAAGTTTAGCGCGGTCATATAAAGCTAAATCTTTAATAGAATAAATATTTAATTTGTTGAGATTTTTCTCCATGCGAGGTCCTATTCCCCACATTTTAGATAGGGGAGTAATAGCCCAAAGTTTAGATTGAATATCATCATATGTCCATTTAGCAATAAAGTCTTTATTATGTTTGGCTTCAATATCCATGGAAACTTTAGCTAGTAACATATTAGGACCTATGCCACATGTAGCGTAAAGACCAGTAGATTTTTTAATGTCTTTTAGAATATCTAAAGCTAGCTCATAATCAGTTTTTTTATACATTTTTAAATAATCTGTTACATCTAAAAAACATTCATCAATAGAATAAATATGTAAGTCATCTTCGGAGACATATTTTAAATATATATTTACAACTTCTTTACTTTTCTTTAAGTATAAATTCATATGGGGTTTAGCAATGGTGTATTTAATATTTTTGGGTATTTCGTATAATCTACCACGAGATTTTATGCCTTGAAATTTTAAATAGGGGGTAACCGCGAGGGTTATAGCCCCATTTCCTTGGGTGGGATTAGCAACAACAAGAGGATAAGTAAAAGGGTCTAAATTTCTTTCTAAACATTCACAACTAGCAAAAAAACTTTTTAAATCTATACATAAAAAATGTCTATTTAAATAAATATCATTCATAATACATTTGTTCCTTTCTGATATAATTATAAAGCGAACTAACGTATATAGCAAGTGGTAAATTATGGAAAATACATTAATAATAAAAAGGACTCAAATAATGAGCCTTTAAGACAGCGAATAGACTAATATGTTCTTCGAATAAATTCTTCACAATGCTATTCATGACGTCATAATTTTGATTGACTAATATGTTCCTCGAATAAATCTTCACAACGCAATCAATTTTAAACTTGTAATAATATATTAGCATATTTTAATCAAAAATCAAATATTAATTTTTATTATATGTGATTTAGAAAAAATAAAAAACATTAATTTTTAATTTAATGCTTTTCAAAAGTAATTGTAATATTATGTTTTTTACATATTTCTAAAATAGTTTCAAAATAGAAACGATTTTCGCCATTTTCATATTTTTTAAGTCCATATTTGCTTCTATTTAGTTCTTTAGCTAATTCTTCTTGAGTTAATTCGGTCCATTCTCTTAGAATTTTGAATGTATATTTAGGTTCATAATTATTGGCTATAAGTTTCATATATTTTCCTCCCTTTATAAATTACTATAAAAATTTATTTTTTTGTCAATAAAACACCTTGACGAGGTTCTTTATAAATGATATTATGTTAATATATTAGGGACCTTTACAAGGTTTGCACGTTGGAGGCATATTTGTGAAAAAGAATAAAAGAATAATAATATTGTTAAGTGTGTTAATATTAGGAATAGGAGTATCTCTAGCATATTTTGTGGGAAGAACAATTTTTAGTGGAACAGGAGCAACAACAGAGGGAAGAACGGCGACTGTTAATGGTTCGACTTTAGATGTAAATGGAATATTAGAATTTGATGATCCAGATATATATCCAGGACATCAAAGTTTATCAAAAATAGAAGTAACTGCGACTGGAGATAATGAGTTTATCGCCTATAACTTAACTTGGGAAGGAAATAATGGATTAAATACAAATCTTAAATATAAAGTATATAGAAGTAAAGAGAAAAAAGAAATAACATTAACATGTGAAAAGAAAAAGAAAGTAAAAGAAGGAATACAATATTTAAATGAAGAATGTAAAAGTAATATAGAAGAAGAATTAGGTAGTCCTATAAAAGGAGGAGAGATAATAAAAACAGAAGAAGGAACAACAAAAGAAATAATAACTGATACAGAATATATAACATCAACCAAAAATGGAGAGAAAGTATATTATTATGTAATAATAGAATATCCAAACTTAACAGAAGAAACAAACAAAGATCAAAATGAAGATATAGGACATAACTTTGA
>CANPYU010000050.1 GCA_947588665.1 uncultured Bacilli bacterium
AATATTATTATCAATTAAATGCCTCCTTTCTTTTAATAACAATACTCATGAGGCCATTTTATAATATAACATATATTTATTCAAATTACAGATTTTATAAATTTAGCTAACTAAAAATATAAAATCTGCTTAACAGAAATTATAAAATTAGCTAGCAGATTATATAAAATTAATAAAATTTAAACTTTTTTATTATATATCAAATTAAAAACCTATAAAGTAGGTCTTCCGTTTTTGAAAGATTACTTTATAGGTTATATTTTAATTTTTACATATTTTTTATTAACATAAATATTTTTTAGCAGCTATACCTAAAACGCCTACTCCCAAAATACCAATTCCTGCAAACATTAAGATACCATCAAATGTCTGTGGTGCATTATCTACAACTTCATCTTCTAATACTGCTACTAAATACATACCTTCAGTTACCTCATCACCTAAATCTAATTCTTTACCATCTTTATCAGTAAATCCTTTAACTTTAGTACCTTGAGCAATTAAATCATCCAATAAATTCTTTAAAGTCCAACCTTTTGTTACTTCATAATTTTCCTTTACATCATCTTTAACAACTAAAGTAATTTTTACTTTTTCCTCAACTTTAACAAACTCTGCAGTTACTTCAATTTCACCATTAGGCATTGTAAATTGATTATCTACTACTTCAATCTCGTTATCTTCTGCAATAGGCATTGCAATAGTCGCAATTGCACTTGCAACAGCTTTTTTAGTAACTTTTAAACTTCCAGGTTTAAGCATATAACCTTCTTTTGGTGTTACAGTAATTGTTACAGTATCTCCCGCTTTAGCAAATTTAGGGCTTAATGATACTGAGCCATTATCAAAAGTTTCTTCTTCATTAACATATAAAGTATTTCCAGAAGCATTAGTTAACTTACCTTCTGTAACATCAATGTCAGCGCCTTCTTCTAAAACTAAATCTTCAGCATCAGCTTTTAAATTTCCTTTTACAGTAAGTTTAGCTCCATTTTTAACTGTTAAAGTTCCATTTGTAGCATCCACTGTAACTCCCGCTGGTATTTCTAAATTTTCATTAATAACTATATTATCATTTACTTTAATATTCTTTGAATAGTTAGAAGCAGTTAAAGCTGATTTCAAATCAGGAAAATAACCTTCTTTATTAAAATCACCTTTACCATCACCAGTTTCTACATTCTCACTTTCTACTGGAAAAGAAGTTTTAATATTAATTAAGAAATAATTATTTTTTTGATAATCCTCGCCAACACTAATTATAGACACATATGATCTATCTTCATACCCATAAAATACATAATCTTGTCCATATATTAAATCTTCAAATTCTTTACCTTCGCCTTCAAATTTTCCAAGAATTGCTTCTTTAACTGTTTTTCCACCATTAGTACTCCCAGAAAGAGTTACAAACTTACCTTGTGATTTATCAAAATAATCAACTTTAATTTGAGGTACCCAAACTAAATTATTTGTAGTTGGCTGTTCGCTTTGAATAGCCGATTCAGCTGCAGTTTTTGCAGCAGTCATATTATTTACCCCCACAAAAGGCTCACCATATTTTTTAAAATTAGTCCCTTCTATTCCTGTTTTAATACCAAAATATAAAGTACCTAAAACTGCAGGACTACCAGCATTTCCAGGAGCATGATTTAAAATTGCTTGTATAGAATTACTATTTAAATTACTTGTAGTAATATCTAATACAGATACCTTCATCTCATCGTCATATCTAACATTAAATTTTGCAGGACTATTATCTCCTAAATAATCAAAGCCTTCTAGTCCATTAATCTTATCCGCATTAAACACTTCTGCTTTAACATTAATATTAAATCCTAAAGCTAAAACACCAGCAACCATTAACCCCATTAACTTCTTTAAACCTTTCATTCCTATAGCTTCCCTTCTTGATTATAATTTTACTATAGCTTTACTATATTGTCAATTGCTTAACAAATATATTTACACTAAATAATGTAAAATTTTCTAATATTTAATTATACTAAAAAAATCTATGATTGCTCATAAATTTTTCTATTTAGCTAATACTTCTTTAATTTTATTTGAAGCATTAATAATCGTCTCTTCATTAGGCATCATAACATATGATTTTTGTGATTTATACGAATAAGTATATTGATATCCATCTACTCCATCTAAACTATAATTACTAATATCCCAACCAGCATTATCTTTAATTTGTTTTTGAATAAAAAGAGTTACATTATCCATTTTCATATTTGTAACAAAACAAGACTCTAAAATTTTAATCAAACCATTATATTTAGTTATTATTTTAGGACTTATTGCTTTATTAATTAATGCCTCAATCATCTTTTCCTGATTTTCTATTCTTACTCTATCCCCACCCGCAAAAGCCTTTCTTTCTCTAACAAATGATAAAGCTTTATCTCCATTAACATAATTTAAACCTTTACTATATTGATATCCATCTTTAGACACAAAATCATATTCTGAATATACTTCCACCCCACCTAATGCATCTACTATTTTAGTTAAAGATGAAAAATTAACCTTAACATAATAATTAATATTTATATCTAAAAGTTCTTCAATCGTTTTTATACTAACATCTACACCATAAATACCCGCATGAGTAAGTTTATCTTTTTCATTTATTTCACCCAAATTAACATAATAATCTCTTGGTATAGAAGTAATTTGTACTTTATGTTTTTTAGGATTTACTGTAACAATCATATTTACATCACTTCTTGAAACACTACTAACAGATCCATAAGTATCTATTCCTGAAATATAAACATTAAACGCATCTTTGGTAATATCAACATCTTTTACTACATCTTCTGTCTCTACATCTATCTTAAAATCATACACTACCTCATAACTTTTAGCAAAATCTTCATTATTTTCACTTAATATTGAAAGCATAGATTCTTCTATTAACATGCCATCTATTTTACCATCCATAAATTGATCTTTCATATCTCCAACATCATCAAAAGAAAGATACTTAACATCTAATCTATTTTCTAATTTTTTCTTAGCTTCTTTAAGCCCTTCCGTCTTAAAGTCTAAACTACCTATACTCTTATTATTTAAATCATCAAATTTATAATTTTTATCTTTTAAAACTATAATATTATAATTCTCAGTTTTATAATTAACAAATCCTAATTTCTTTAAAAACCCTAAAGTATTTAATTCATAGACTATTCCTAATACTAATATTACTATATAAACTAAAGAAAAAAGTGTTCCAAATATTCTTTTTTTAACTCCCTTTTTAGTTAATATTAAACTTATTAAAATAATAGTTATTAAACTAAGTAATAAAACAAATATTAAATAATATTCTCCTGGTAATATATTTATAAATTTAAATAAGCCAAAAGTAATAAGCATCAAAATAACCATTACTATAGCTAAATATTTAAAAAAAGGCATTATTTGTCTTTTATTTTTAACTTCTCTTTTTGTCATTTACATTCTCCTACTATATTCAATTATAACACTTATTAATCAAAATCTAAATAAGATTTGTAAATCTCTCTATCAAGTAGACAAATAAAAGAACAAAACTAATGCCTAATAAATATCCCCCAATTACATCACTAAAGTAATGCACACCCAAAAATATTCTGCTATACCCTATTAACAAAAGAAATAATATTAAACTTATAATTATAACTATTTTTAAAGGTACAAATATAGAACTCGCTCCTAAAATAACTATGAAAAAGCCATAAAAACAAACTGCACTTACAGTATGCCCAGAAGGAAAACTATACCCTTTCTCATTTACTAATTGTCTAATATTAGGTCTTTCCCTTTTCATTATATGCTTAAATGTATAAATAAGTACACTATCAAAAAGCATTAATATACTTATAAGTAAAGCCAATTTATTTTTTAATAACACAATTAAAAGAATACAAACAATTATAAAAAATATTGTACTAGCTAAATTAGTAAATATTTTAAAAAATGTAATCATAGGTTCTTTAATATTCATATTTTGATAAACTTTTTTATCTATATCATTAAGTTTTCCTTCTCTCATTAAAAAAGCCCATATCAAAAATAAAATAAAAATACTAATAATTAATATCATCATATCTATCACTATAATAATTATACCTTATAATTCTAAATATACCAACAAAATTTAATTTAAAAAATTATTAAATTGAATATAAAACCTTAAATTTATATGTTATGATAATTATACTAATGAAGAATTAAATGATTTATTAGATGTAAATAGCTAAAATAAAACTACATTTAACTTTGATAGTAGTTTTTATATTAATTAGTACCTGTAATATATTTATTTGTAACTTTTTAATAATCATAAATTCTCATTATAAGTCCTCTTTTTTATATTCCTTAGCATTACTATATTAATTTCAAACAAATTCATCACTAAAGTTCAATAATTTTATAACTCAAATAAATATATATTTTCTATGTATTTTTCTCTAAATAAATGATTACCTATATATTTACCTCCAAGATGCTTATAAAAATTATTAGAAGGATTACCATCTAAACATCCAATTATTAATTTTTTTATTCCTTTTTTTCTAATATTTTTAACAGCATAATTATATAACAATCTACCATAACCATTTTTCTGATACTCTTTTAAAATATATAAAGAATGTATTTCTGCAGCATTTCCATATTTATCACTATTTAAAGTATAATAAACCCAACCAATTATTTTGTCTTGTAAAGATAAAATGTAATAATCTGGTTGGTCATTTATATTATTTTTTAATCTTTCAGCACTTTCTTTTTGATTATCTAATAATCCTTTTAAAAAATCATCATCAACAATTCCTTTATATGTTGTATTCCAAACAATCGCAATAGAACGTGCCAATATAGTGGAATCTTCTACTTTTCTTTTTCTAATTGTAGGTTTCATAAATATTACTCCTTACCAAAAAATTTCTAACATCACTATGTAAGTGTGTTTTTATAAAATATATTGCATTAAGAACAAAGGTTTGATATAATTTTTATAGGGAATCTTAATTGTTGAGTGCTTGCCAACTTTCTTTTAGAAAGGAGGCTTGATATTATGAAGAAAAAAGATTTGTCAATCTCATTTCTAATACTAATAATCATTTTATTAATAGTTTCTTTAATGATTCTATGTATAAAGAAATAGCACTTAATCTAGCTTAGATTAAGTGCTCAACCTATTCAGGTAAGTACTCAACTCGCGAAGTTAAGTATTTCCCTTTTTTATTTTATGCAAGTTTCCTTGACAAATACATATTAACATAAAAACAGCTTTTTAACAAGTTGTTTTTCTATATTTACTCAAAATTACAATTTTACTATCATTCTGGTCCGAATGTCATAGATATTTACAACTCGTGTATAATTAGAAATGATATAAATATTACTCACTATAAATCGTGTACCATATATTTTTTATCAAATTCAATTTAATTTGTAAAATTTATTCAAAAATATGATATAATGATTTCATGGAGGGTTAATAATATGAATTATTCACAAGAAGAACTTAATCAAATTCTATTATCAAAACCATTAAATGAGTTCTATTTTGCTATAATAGAAAACAGAGGAGAACCTTTAACTGATGAGGAATATGAAAAAATAACTTGAAGTAACATTGTTTATACTGGGGCTTCCAAAGAAAACATAGACGAATTATCTAAACATTTTTTAGCAAATGAGAAATTAAAAGAATTGAAACCTGACTTAATGAAAATGATTTATAGTTTGGCAAGTATAAGGCACATGGCTATCATAACAATGGTTGATGATGAAGTTTATGATATAGCAAATGTTGAATTTGTAGATTTAAAAAGAAATAAAATTGTTCATTATGATAATTTTGCAAATTATTATGATGAAACAAATGCCAGAATAAGGTTTTTTACTCCAGAAGAAGAACCACAATTAAAACAAAAAACTGTTTTAGTAGATGTTGATGATGAATCATTCGTTTATGCATATGAAAAAGATCATGTAAATCAAAAAGAAAATGAAGATTTAACTAGTAGTTTCTTTGTGGCAATTAAAGGTAAGCTACATATATTATCTAGAAAACCTAATAATAATTAAAATGAAATAAGCACCCAATTAAAGTGCTTATTTTTTATAATTCAAAATAACCATGGTCTACTTCGTAACTATCATGTTCTTTCATTGACTGATATTCATATATATTAAGTCCGAAAAAGTTCGAACAGATTTCCCAATGGTGCTTGTGGTGGGACTTGAACCCACACAAAGTTACCTTCGCCAGATTTTGAGTCTGGTGCGTCTACCATTCCGCCACACAAGCGCAAATTAATTATAACATAATCTTTTAAAAAAAAGAAGAACTTATTTTACTATTCTAAAATTATCCCTTTATCTCCCACGATTTCTATCATATTTAAGACTGATAACTTAGAACTAATTAATTCATCTATATTAATATTAACTTCTTTAAAATGACTAGTTTTTAAATCACATTCTCTAAATTTAGTATCAATAAAATTATCCCCACTAAACTCACATTTATAAAATTCTATACCCTTAAATTTATTATGTCTAAAAATATTTTCTTTTAAATTAACCCCATCCCATTTACTATTATCCATTTTAGTATTCTCCCATTTAGAATACTGCATTATACTTTCTTCAATTACTAAATCATTTAAATTACATTCAAAAAAACTAACATTAGTAAACTTACAACCAATAAATTCCACTTTATTAAAGTTAACTTCACTAATATTAACATTTAAAAACTCACAATTAACAAATCTAACTTTAGCTAAAAAAACATTATCTAAATTGCAACTAATAAATCTTACATTTTGAAAACTAACACATCTTAAAGTTTGAAACTTTAATTCTTCATTAGTAAGAATTTCTTTATTAAAAACAATTCCCGTTATATTCATTTCTCTAAAATTTTCAAACTTATCATCTTTTAAATTATAATCAAACTCCCACTTCATTATCTTCCTCTTTATAAATAGAAGTAAATAGCTCTGTTTCTTCTTCTTTTTCTTCTACTTCTGGTGTAAACTCTGGAAGCTCATTTAAACTGGCAAGGCCAAAGCAATCCAAAAATTCTCTTGTTGTTCTATACATATTAGGTCTTCCCGGTAACTTCGATTTACCAGCTTCTTTAACTAACCCCTTAGCAACTAATCTACGCACTATATAAGCACTCTGTACTCCCCTCATTTCATCTATTTCAACCCTAGTTATCGGCTGATTATAAGCGATAATTGCTAAAACTTCTAAAGTTGAAGGACTAAGAGTATTAGCATCCGGATTATCTACTAATTTTTGATAATATTCTTTATGTTCTTCTTTCGTAGTGAGTTTAAAAGCATCTCCCAAATAACTTATTCTAATTC
>CANPYU010000051.1 GCA_947588665.1 uncultured Bacilli bacterium
GCATTTAATGTCTCAATGCGATTTACTTTTAATTCAGGAGATATAGCTAAAGCAACACTTGCTAAAAAATCATCCATTGGAAAAAGATAAGTATTATCTTCAATATTTTTTAGGCCACGATAAAACTCATTAGCCTCGTATAAAGTAGATGTTAAAACTATAACATTTTTATTTTTAGTTTTATATAAGTTTTTTATATAAAGATAGGCTAAGGGGTTAGTTAGACCAGTGATGGTTAAATCATTATCATATTTAAAATAATCATTTAAAAAATTCATATTACATCAATCCATTATATTTATTCATAAGAGTATTAATATTATTAACGGGAAAATCTTCAATTATAGCACTAAATTTAGGATATAATTTAGTTAAAATGTTTAGTTCTTCTAAAGAAAATTTACCTAAAACATAATCTTTAGTATCTATAGTGGTATTTTTAGAGACACCAACTTTTAGGCGGGCAAAAGCATTACTGCCAAGATTATCAATAATTGATTTTATGCCATTATGACCACCACTTGAACTATTTATTTTGAGACGATATTTTCCTATAGGTAAATCTAAATCATCATGAATAACAAGAATATCGGTTAAATTTACTTTATAAAAATTAACAAATTCACGGATAGATTCGCCAGATAAATTCATGTATGTTAAAGGTTTTATAAAAATTATTTTTTCATTATTTATCTGGGTAGTTGTATATAAAGCATTAAATTTTTTTTGCCAGGATGTCTGGCCTAAATAATTATCTAAAACCATAAAACCTATATTATGGCGAGTATTTTCATATTCTTTGCCAGGATTTCCGAGGCCAATTATTAATTTCATTAGTATCATCCTTTATTTTTAAAAATATTCTGATATGTTTTAGTATTATTAGTAATTAAAGTATTATATACTTTAGTAGATATTGAGGCGTTTTTAACGAACTTCAATAAGACCATTATAGCATTTTTTTCGGGATTTGTATAAATAAAATGCATTTTTTTTATTCTTAAATTATATTTATTAGCCAATAGAAGAATTTCTTCAAGTCTTTCGGGACGATGGACTAAATAAAATTGCCCATTATATTTTAAGAGTTGGGAGGCAATGGAGATAAGCTTTTCAAGTGTGATTGTTATTTCATGACGAGCGATTGCTTTTTCTACATTTTCATTAATTAAAGATTTTTTTTGATATTTGAAGAAGGGAGGATTACAAGTTATAATATCAAAATTATTTCCCGGGAAATAATTAAGAGCAGAAGAAGCATTAATATTTAACATTTTAATTTTATTTTCTAAATGATTATATTTAATACTTTTAAGAGCTAAAGCATAAATTTCTGGTTGGATTTCAATGCCTGTTATATCTAGATTGGATTTAGAGGCAATAATTAAGGGTAAAGGGGCATTACCACTGCATAAATCTAATAAATTATGGCTACTTTTTGTTATTTCAACAAACTCACTTAATAAAAGTGAGTCTAATGAAAATTTAAATTTAGTGGTGTCTTGATATATTTTTAAATTATAATCATATAGATCATTCAGTACTAGGCTCATTTAGTTCTCCTAAAGATACATCTACTTTTTCATTATCCACTAAAACTTTATATTTACGATTTAAAATATCTTTACTTACGACAGGACCTGAACCATTGGGGGTATTTATAATATCACCTATTTCTGGCATTCCTTTATTGCAAGTAACATATTCATCATCTTCATAAGTTAGACAACAAAGAAGACGCCCACATAAACCATTTATTTTAGAAGGGTTTAAAGCTAAGCCTTGATTTTTGGCCATATTCATAGAAACAGAATCAATATGATTAAGGAAACTTGCACAACATAATTTTTTGCCACAAGGGCCAACTCCTCCAACTTCTCGTGCTTTATCACGAGCACCTATTTGCCGCAGTTCAATTCGGGTACGATAAATAGAAGCCAGACGTTTAGCTAATTCTCTAAAATCAATTCGTTCATCAGCAAGAAAGTTAAATATTAATTGTTTACGATCAAAAGTAAAGGTGGCATTAATAACTTTCATATCTAATTTTAGTTCTTTTACAATTTCGCGACAATCTTTAAGAGCTTTTTCAGCATCTTTTAAGTTATGAAGATATTGGTCATAGTCGCTTTTTGTTGATATTCTAATTATATTTTTTAATTCCTCTATATTTTTTATTGAAGAATTTTCAATATAACTTACAACTTTACCAAATTGTTCACCTTTTTCCGTTTCTGTTATCACAGTAACGTTGATAGGACATCTAAATGTGCTTTTAAAATGATATATTTTACCATTATCTTTAAAGTTAACACCATATATATAATAATTCATGAGACACCTCGCATTTCTAAATCAAATTTATCCAATATTAATTCGATACTTACATTATAACTCATATTTGTTAAAATTTTAGTAATTATTTGAAGTTTTTGATTTATTTCATTTAAATTTTCGTTCAAAGAATAAATGGATATAATATTTTCATCATATTCTTGGTTAGTTAATTTAAGAAAATAATTATAATATAAGGATAAAATTAATTTTAAAATTATTTCAATATCATTACGATTAGGAAATGTTAAAAGTAAAGCTTTTTTATTATCTAAATTAGTTTGTTTTAAATAATCAAGATATTGAGGAATAATTGGGATATATTTTTCATATTCTTCTTTAGTAATATTTAAAGATGATTCTAAAGAATTTAGGGGATAATTTAAGGTAAGGATTTGACAACGACTTTTAATAGTATCAATCATAATATCTTTGTTAGTAGTTAAAAAGAAGCCTAATATTCCAGCAGTAGGTTCTTCGACAAATTTTAGCATAGAATTAGCACTGCTGGAATTAAGTTTTTCGGCATTCATAATGATATAAGTGTTATATTTACTATATACGGGAATAGTGTTAAATGCTTCTTTTAATTCTTCAATTTGATTTTTTTTAATGCCCGCACCGTCAGGATAAATTATTTTTAAGCTTGGTAAATTACTTAAATTAATTAAATTGCAAAGATTACAAGAGCTACATTTTGGTTTATATTCTTCAGGGCAATTAATTATTTTTACTAGTTTTTTTATATCTTTTAATGCCGCCGCGAGATTATTAGTTTCAATTAAATAAGCATGAGCGAGCTTGTTCTCATGATATTTATTTATTAATTCGTTTAAGTTGTTTTCAAACATATTTATCACCTATTATATTAAGAAAAAAACTACGACTAAGCCTAATATGCTCGGTGTTCCTAAAAGAGTTACAACAATTAGGGTTATAACATTAATAGGGATAAAAACATCAATGGATGCTAAAATTAAGTTTAATCCATAAAGCATGACGAATGCTAGACATAATTTTTTTACTATTTTTACTACTTTATTTATCATAAGCATCACATTAAATAATATGATGTTGTATTATTTTTATTCGTTAGTTCTCAGAAATTTTTTTACGATCTTCAAGGGCTTTTTCTAACGTAACATTATCTAAATAATCTATTTCCGCACCCATAGGTATACCATAGGATAAACGAGAAATAGTGACATTTTGTTTAGCTAATATTTTTTTTATATATAAAGTTGTCGCTTCACCTTCAACAGTGGGTTTTAGTGCTAATATAAGCTCTGGATTATCTAAATTTTTTAACCTGGTTATAAGACTAGCTAAATTTATATCTTCTGGTCCAACATCATCTATAGGGGAAATCAGACCATTTAAAACATGATATGTTCCATTATATTTTCCTGATTTTTCAAAAGAGGCAATATTTTTGAATTCTTCGACAATGCATATTAATTTTTTATTACGAGTTTCATCGCGACAAATAAAACAATGTTCTTCATCTGAAATATTGCCACAGATGCTACATCTCGTTAAATTTTTTTTAGCATTAATTAGAGTATTACTAAATTCTTTTATTTCATCATCACTAAATTCAATGGTTGATAAAGCTAATCTTTCGGCACTTTTTTCACCAATGCCGGGTAATTTTTGATAATAACTTATTAATTTTTCTAAATCTCGAGGATAATTCATTAGAATAACCCACCTAATGAACCATATGAACCCATTTTTTCTTCAAAGGCTAAATCTACTTTTTTAGTAGCATCTTGCATAGCAATTTTAATCATATCTTCTAAGGCCTCTTTATCATCATTATCGATAGGTCCTTCATAAGATATTTTAATACTTTGCAATTCTTTTTTGCCGTTTAAAATTACTTTCACCCATTCTGATGAGCCTTCAAAACTAGAATTATCTAGTTCTTCTTTCTTTTTGGTAATGTCTCTTTGCATTTTTTGAGCTTGAGCCATAAGATTTTGCATATTCATTTTATTTTCCTTCTTTCTTTATTCTATTTCTATTTTATCTTTATCGAATATTTCTAAAGCAACTTTTTCTATACTATCAATAGAAGGATCTAAATTGTTATTTGATTCTTTTGTTGGTTCTTCTATATAAGTATAGGTTACTTTGTTTTTTAAATTATTAATATATTTTTGTCTTTCTAATTGCCAAGTATGATCTGTTAAAGCGACAAATTTGTAATCGGTATTAAATTTTTGGTTAAATTCGAAAGCTAACTTATTTAATTCTTTATTAATTAAATTAACAGTGCCCTCGATAGGATTAGTTATAATTATTATTTTATCACTAGCGGCCGCGATATTACTATCAATAATTAAATTTAGAAGCTTTTTATCAGGAAAATCTGCGATAAAATCGGGCCAATAGCCACGAACTACTTGTAAATTTTCTTTAGTAGCTCCATAAAAACAATTATTGATTCTAATGTTTATTAATTTTTCTAGTTCTTCTTTTGGTTTTGTTAAAGTAGTAGGAGAAGACTCAATTTTAGGTTTTTCATCTTTAGGTGGAAAAAGGGGGGTATCTTTAGAAATTGTTGAGTTAGAATTATTTCCCGGGAAATAATTTAGGAGAGTTATTTCTATTAAAAGATAAGGATTAATATTTATATTGATGTAATTTGAAATACTTGCTAATTCAAATGCTAACTCTTTTAATTTATTATATGGTAATCCTAAATAATTAGGTTCTTTTTTACATTTAATAGCTTCTTTTTCGATCTTTTCAAGTAATTTTTTGATAAGAAGTTTATAATCTATAGCTATATTTTTAAAATTGTCCATCAACATAATAAACTTATTAATTTCATTATTTATAATATAATTATATAAATCGTTTATTTGTTTGTTGGAGACAGAGCCAAAATGGGCAATAACATCATTAATAGTAACTTGAGTATTATTACTAGATAATTGATCTAATATACTTAAAGCATCACGAAGGCCACCATCACTGATATAGGCGATTTCTTCTAAAGCGTCAGAGTCAATAGCAATATTTTCCTCTTTAACCACATATTCTAAACGTTTTATTATATCTTTTAGAGATATTTTATGAAAATCAAATCTTTGACACCGGGAAAGAATCGTAATGGGTACAGCTTCAATGTTAGTAGTAGCAAGAATAAATACTACATGTTTAGGTGGTTCTTCTAACGTTAAAAGAAGGGCATTAAAAGCACTGGTGCTTAACATATGAACTTCATCTATAATATATACTTTATATTTTGAATACGCAGGAGCTAGTTTGATATTATTAATAATTTCTCTAATTTCATCAACACCATTATTTGATGCTGCATCTATTTCGATAATATCCGCATTTTCTTGGAAACTTTGACAACTAGAACAATTTAGGCAAGGACCATTTTCGGTAGGATTTAAACAATTTATTGCTTTAGCAAAAACTTTGGCAGTGCTAGTTTTTCCAGTACCACGAGGACCAGAAAAAATATAAGCATGAGATATTTTATTTTTCTTAAGAGAATTTTTTAAAATGGACACCATATAATCTTGGCCGATTATACTAGAAAAATCTGCTGGTCGATATTTACGATAAAGTACTTTGTAATCCATTTTTCTCACCAATTTAATTATATCATATATCTTAAGATTTGTCGCGGATATTCGCAAAAAAATCCTTTAATTCTTGAGAATATTTTTCTTCTAGCGTACGTATGTTTGCTTTTGAAAATTTAGTTTTATTGTATTCTTTTTTAAAATCTAATTTGTCTAATAAGTAATAAACATTGGAGATACGAGCTTGTTTAATGGCGGTTTCACACATTGAACAAGGTTTTAAAGTTACATATAAATCACAATTATTAAGGCGCCAATCTTTTAGTTTTCTACTAGCTTGTTTAATTACTAACATTTCAGCATGATTGCACACATTTTTTTTAGATTTGCGGGTATTATAACTACTAGCAATGATCTTATTATCCTTAACTAAAAGGGCACTGACGGGTACTTCTTTTTTTTTTGCAGCTTTTTTAGCTAATTTTATTAAAATAGCAAAGTAATATTCTTGCATATAATTTCCTCCATAAAAAAAGCGTGCACACAAACAGAGATTGATGTGGCTGCTACTTTCCAGTCCTGACCAGATTACAATATATTTGTTGCACGTATTTAATGTACCACATTTCTTTAATTTTTGCAAGTATAATGTTTCACGTGAAACATATTTTTTTAAAATTTTACATTTTATTGTTATTTTTTATTTTTTAAAACAATGTTTCACGTGAAACATTGTTTATAACTTTTTTAGTTTTATATATTATGTATTATTTTTATTTTTTAAAATATATAAAAAATGTTGTTAATAAGTTTTTATAGTTTAAGTGCAAGTATTTTATTTTTTATTAAATATAAAAATATTATTTTTCAAATCAAAACATTTTAATAATTAATTTGTTTCTTAAAACAATGTTTCACGTGAAACATTGTTTATAACTTAAAAATTATTAGATATTTTATTCGTATAGAGGGTAGGGTCTTATTAATTTGCAAGCCAGTTTAGTATAGAACGCATCTCAAAAATTCTGGTTAATGTTTCACGTGAAACCTTTTGATATTTTCCATATCATTATATAGTTATCCACATTCTTTCGAAACTTAGTAAATTAATAAAAATTTTTAAAAAAATAATGCTTATTCAGCATTACTTTCTTCGTTTTGTTCTTCTTCTAGTTGCTTATCTACTAAACTAATGGTAGTTACATATTGATCATCTTTAAGATTTATCAATCTAACACCTTGAGTTACACGACTTAATGTATTTATTTGTTCTAGAGACATTCTCATTGTAGTTCCAGTATTAGTCATAATAATTAATTCTTTTGCTTCATCTACTGTTTTAACTGCGGCAATATGGCCATTTTTTTCTGTTATATTCAGAGCTTTTACTCCCTTACTACCACGATTTGTTTCTCTAAATTCTTTTACTAAAGTCTTTTTTCCATATCCTTTTTCAGTTACCAACAATATTTTATCTTCTTCGGTTACTACTTCAGC
>CANPYU010000052.1 GCA_947588665.1 uncultured Bacilli bacterium
TGCTAAATACGTTATAAACGCAGTAAAAGACGTTCTTAATCATTGCCAAGATGGCGCGACAATTATTATTGAGTCAACTGTTTCTCCAGGAACTATATCTAAAAAAATTAAACCTCTAATTAACAAAAAAATAAATTTAGTTCATGCTCCCGAAAGAATTATCCCGGGCAATATGATGTATGAACTAAAGCATAATTCTCGCACGATTGGGGCGGATGATAAAAAAATTGGCGAGAAAGTAAAAGAGATATATGCCAAAACTACTGATGGTGAAATAGTGGTGACGGATATTAAAAGTGCCGAAATGACTAAAGTTGTAGAAAATACTTTTAGAGCCGTAAATATTGCTTTTGCAAATGAACTAGCTAAAATATGTAGTTATGATAATATGGATGTTTATGAAATAATTAGCATTTGTAATATGCACCCTCGGGTAAATATTTTAGAGCCAGGTCCAGGAGTTGGTGGTCACTGTATTTCTGTTGACCCATGGTTTTTAGTTGGAGATTACCCTATATTAACAAAACTTATTAATGAAGCCATGAAAATAAATGACTCTATGCCTGAATTTGTTTTAAAACGTGCTCGAGAAATAATGGACGAAAATAATATAAAAGATTATAAAAGAGTAGGTTTATATGGCCTTACTTATAAAGAAAATGTCGATGATTATCGTGAAAGCCCTACTCTTCAATTATTAGAAGCTCAAAAAAATCATCTTGCCGAGCCTCTAAAAGTTTATGATCCTTATATTAAAGAAGATTTAGTTGCTAATCAATATCATGATTTAAAAGAATTTTTAAAAGATACTGATTTAGTAATTATTATGGTTAAGCATCAAGAAATAATTGATAATCTTGATTTATTAAAAGATAAAATAGTTTTAGATACTAAAAATATTATGAAAGGTGCATATAAACTTTAATTATGAGAACAAATAAAGTAATTAAAGGATCAATTATTGAAATAATACCTACTCTTATAATTGCCGCCTTAGGTTTTATCAGAACTAAAGTATTTATAAGTTTTTTAGGCTCAGAATTAAATGGATATTATCAATTTATAGTTCAATTTGTATCATATTTATTTTTAGCAGAAGCAGGTTTTGGAACCGCCATATCATATAAATTATATAAACCCATAGCTAATAAGGATGAAAAAAAAATCTCAGAAATATATAAAGGCAGTATAAAAATATTTAGAAGAATAGGTCTTTTAATTAGTGGTTTAGTAATAATTTTAGCTTTCTTAATGAACTATATTATTAAAAGTACTATATCCGTAAGAATTATTGTTATATTATCTTTTATATTAATTTCTTTAAGCAATATTATATCTTTTTTCTTTTATTCAAGAGCCTATCAATCTTTATATAATGCTAATCAAGAAAAATATATAGCATCAACTATTAGTAACTTTATTAAAATATTAAGTGAAATAATAGAAATTGTTGCAACAATATATTTTCGCTCATTAATAGCTATTGCCATTTCCATGTTTTTATGTAAAGTATTTGAAGAAATACTATTTATAATAATATCTAAAAAAAGATTTAAATATCTTAAAATAACTAAAGATACTAAAGAAGATTTAACAGCATCAAAAATGACTTCTGAATTAATTTTTAATCAAATAGGATACACAGTATTTAACAATATTGATACAGTTGTATTAATGACCTTTTCAGTTCAAGGTGCAATAGGAGTTAGTATTTATACAGCTTATTATTATATTCATCGTTTTATAATAAATATTATTGCCAAAATTTCTACCACTATACTTCATGTATTAGGAAATGTATACGCAACAGAAAATACTGAAAAAAGTAAAAAAGTTTTTGATGAATACATTATTTTTACAATAATAACCTCAATCATATGTGGATTATTATATTATTATGGATCAAGAGCGTTTGTAAATATTTGGATTAATAAAAGTGAATATATAATTAGTAACTTCTGTGTTAGTTTATTCTCTTTAGTTTTACTATTAGCTATTTTAATGGAACCTTTAATTAATGTAATTGCCGCAAATGGTCTATTTAAAAAAAGCAAATATTTTACACTTATTAGCTCTATAGTTAACTTAACTTTATCAATAATTTTAGCTAGAAAATATGGTATTAATGGTGTTCTTATTGCTACCTGTATAGGTTATCTTTTAGATATAGCTTTCCGTTCAATTCTTATTTCTAAAAATTTATATGCTGAAACTAAAAAATGTGCCATATTTATTAAATATTTTCTTGTATTGATAGGCATTATTGGGATAATATATATAACAAACCCAATTGAAAACTTATTTTTAAAAAATATTAATTCTTATCTAAGCTTTTTCCTATTTATGAGCATCGCGGCCATTGCCATTATAATTATAACTACGACAATATTTTTAGTTATAAGCACTAATGCTAGAAACTTGTATAAAAGATGTATAAAATTAATTAGAAAGTGAGGGATTACCATGATTCCTAAAAAAATTCATTATGTATGGGTTGGTGGAAAACCAATACCAAAAGATATAAAAAGGTGTATGAAAAGTTGGAAAAAACATTTAAAAGGCTTTGAAATAAAAGAATGGAATGAAAAAAATTTTGATATAAATAGTCATCCGTTTGTAAAAGAAGCATATAAAGCCAAAAAATGGGCTTACGTAAGTGATTATATAAGAGCCTATGCTATTTTTACCGAAGGTGGAGTATATTTAGATACAGATAATATAATTGTCGATAACATTAATGATTTATTAAAAAATAGAGCATTTGTAGGTTATGAAAATGATGAAAGCCCTTTTACTGCTTGTTTTGGAGCAGAAAAACATCATCCATTATTAAAAAAAATATTAGATTATTACGATAAAACACCTTTTAGATTTGATTCAAACGATCAAATGAAAGAAGTAAACACAAAAATTGTTACAAATATTTTAATAAAAGAATATAATTGTCAAAAAGGAAATATTGAACAACTTTTAAATGACGATATAAAGGTCTATCGCAAAGAAGTTTTATGCACACCTTCAAAAGATTCAAAAGTTATTCATGTATTTACGGGTACATGGTTAGAAGGAACGAAACCGTTAAAACGAAAAATAGTTAAATTTCTAAAAATTAGAATAAAAACTAAAAAAGGAGCAGAATTATATAAAAAATACATAGCCCGTAAATAAAAAATAGAAAGGATATTATAAAATGATTAAATTAGCTATATTCTCTAATGATTTAAGTGTTGGAGGCATTCAAAAATCACTTTATAATCTTTTACGAAACCTTAATTATTCGAAATATGAAGTTGATCTATACCTTATGAATAATAAAAATTTTTATCAAGATAAAATACCTGAAAAAGTAAATATTATTTATTTAAAAAAACATACAAAATTTATTAAGTATTTTCCTTATAATCTTCTAAAAAGAATTCTAAAATATGAAGGACTCTCCAAAGATTATGATTATGCGATTGATTTTGATTCTTACCAATCTCTAACGGCCTTAAATGCTCTAAAATGTTCTGCCAAAATAAAAATAATGTGGATTCATAATGATCAAGAACAAAGAAAAAAATACGATAAAAAGTATAAGATTAATCATTTCTTAACTAAAAATAAAAATAAATATTTTGATATATATGTTGGAGTTTCTAAAGGGGTAATTGAGCCATTTAAAAAAGTAAATAACTTAACAGATATTAAATATAAAATTATTCCTAATTTAATTGATACCGAAGAAATATTTACTAAAAAAAATGAAAAATGCAGTTTAAAAGTTGATCAAAATAAGTATAATCTTTGTTCTGCCGGAAGTGTTAATGTAGCTAAAAACTTTGATGAAACAATTAAGACATTAAAAGAATTAACCAAATATCGAACTGATTTCCATTTTTACTTAATTGGTGATGGACCTGAAATGACCAAAATTAAAAACATAACCAAAGAATTAGAATTAGAAACATACGTTACCTTTTTAGGATATCAAAAAAATCCTTATAAATACATGAATTTAATGGATGGCTTTATTTTAATGAGTCGCTATGAAGGTCAAGGTATGGTAATAATGGAAGCTAAAGCTTTAGGACTTGAATTATTTATTCATAAACGTCTTGAAAAATATAATACTAATATTAAAGGATATGATAATATTATTGAAGGACTAAAAAAAGCTCAAAAAAAGTCTAAAAAATATGACAAATTAAATGCCTATAATTCTGATATTTTAAAAAAAATTGACAACTTATTTAGTGAATAAAGGAGTGTTAACATGCAAAAAATAATAACTTTTTTTAGAAAATATTGGTTAAACATCATCATTATAATATTTTTGTTTTTTATAAGCACTAAATTTCCTATGACCGGTGATGATTTTGGTAAAGGCTCAACCGGATTAATTGAAGCGTTTAAAAATGCCCTCTTACTCTGGAAAAATTATAACGGTCGAATATTTGGCAATACTCTAGTTAATCTTTTAAATTATAATAGAACTTTTAAAATTTGTTTAACAGCCTTAACCATTTATGGTCTTATTACTCTGTTAAATAAACTACATAAGAGCAACTCTTTATTACCCTTATGTTTTATTATAATCATGTTAATGCCCATTGCTATGTTTAGAGAATCTCTTTCTTGGATGAGTGGTTTTGCTAATTTTGGCATTCCAGCCTTAATGCTAATTTTACTAATATATAATTTTAAAGACATATTTGAAAAAGAATACTCTTTTAAATGGTACAATTATTTAATCGCGATTATATGCGCTATTTTCATGAATTTATTTAGTGAACACACGAGTATTTTTAGTGTTTTAATAGGCATTGGTTATTTAATCGTAGCCAAAATAAATCATAAGAAAATACCTAAAATTTTATTCTTATATTTACTAATTGCCACCATATTTTGCTTAATCATGTTTGCCTCTCCTGTTTATTGGGCTACCATGCCTCGACTAGAAAATGCCGGGACTTTCAATAGTTATAATATCTTTCAAAAAATCTATTATAACTTAAAAACTAGTTCTTGGCTAAAAAATATAGTATGTGACAATATTATTATAAATATTTTAATTGCCTCTGTATTCTTAAAAGGCTTTAAAACATCTAATATAACAACTAAAATAGCCAATATAATTTTATTAATCTTAAGTTTTGGAATATTCCCTTTAATATCATATGAAGTATTCCCAATATTAACAAGTAAAAAAATTCAACTACTTGCCATTAGTATTTATGCTCTATCAATTATATATTTAATAATAAAAAAGAATAATTTCTCAAATATTATTAAACTAATGTGTTATTTTTTAGGGGCATTTCTTGTTGCTCTTCCCCTTTTAATCGCATATGGTATAGGACCTAGATGTTTTCTTGCTTCTTATATTCTTTTTGGTGTTTTCTTAATTGAACTTATGAATATTGCTAATATTGAACTAAAGAAAGTTAGTAAATTTATCCTTTCAATTATATGTCTAATAATAATTGGAATATATAGCTATATGTATAATGAAAATTATCAAATACTCAAAAAAAGAGAAGAGATTATAACTGCTAAAGCGAATAATATAGTAATTAATCTCCCAACCTATAAATATCCATCTTTAATTCATCAAACCGGAACCCCTCCATATGGTGGATATCATTATCAAGTTTATAAAAAGTATTATAATATATCCGAAGATACCTACCTTAAATTTGATAATTATGAAACTAAATTAAGTTTATATAATGGTTTTATAGATACTCCTTCCTATGATGGTTCTAACGAAGTAACTCACCCCAATGTAATTAAAGTTAATGAAGCAAAATATAAATATTGGATGACCATGACTCCTTGGCCCAACAACAATAATGCTTATGAAAATCCTTCCATCATAACTTCAAATGATGGTATAACATGGACCAATCCTTCCGAAATAATTAACCCTATCTCTGGTCTTCCAAACAACAATAATGATTATTATTCTGACCCTTATTTATTTTATACTGATAACAAGTTTGTTTTAATATATCGCTTTAACCCTTATATTTACCATGGAACAACCAGTAAAACAGAAAATAATTTAATTTTATATAAAACCAGTTTAGATGGTTATAAATGGTCTACTGCTCAAATTTTATTTGATGATGGAACCGAAGCTTATATGAGCCCTAGTTTAATTGCCAATACTAAAATTAAGCGCCTATACTATGTTAATTATGACCAAAATATGTATTATAAAGAATTAATTAACTCTAAATGGACCAAAGAAAAAATGGTAAACATAAAAGATTTAAATACTCACATTTGGCATGCAGAAGTAAAAGTTGTTAATAACATCTATATTTTATTAATGTTTGCTTCTGATAAATTATATATAGCTAGTTCTAAAGATGGCGAAAGCTTTGATAATCCTCAAGAATTAGATATATCATTTTTAAAAATAAATAAAATCAACAATAAGATATACAACCGAGTTTATAAAAGTTCCATTTTATTTGATGAAACTAAAGTAAGATTATATATTCCCTATAATGTGAAAACGGCCACCAAATCAACATGGACTCTATACTTGAAAGAATATAATATTGAAGATTTTAACTGGTTATTTGAGGTGTAATATGAACAAAGAAAAAAGCATGTCTTTAATAATTCCCTGTTATAATGAGGAAGAAAATGTAAAATTATTTTATGAAACAACTATCAAAGTTTTAAAAGATTATGATATAGAATTTATCTTTATAAATGATGGCAGTAAAGACCAAACATTAAATAAATTAAAAGAAATATATAATACTAGTAACTACAATATTAAAATAATTGATTTTTCAAGAAATTTTGGTAAAGAATCCGCCATATATGCTGGTTTATTAAATGCAACAAAGGATTATACTTGTCTTATTGATGCTGATTTACAACAAAATCCCAAATATATAATTGATATGTATAATATCTTAAATGAAAAAGAAGATATTGATGTTGTTGCAATGTATCAAAGAGTTAGAAAAGAGAGCTTTATTTTATCTAAATTTAAAAATATATTTTATAAAACAATTAATAAATTATCGGAAGTAAATTTTGTAAATGGTGCTAGTGATTTTAGAATGTTTCGTAAAAATGTTAAAGATGCCATGCTAGAATTAAAAGAACAAAATAGATTTTCTAAAGGGATATTTTCATGGGTTGGCTTTAATACTTATTTTATGGAATATGAAGCTGAAGAAAGAAAATATGGTAAAACAAAATGGTCTTTCTTAAAATTACTAAAATATGCTTTTAAAGGAATAATGTCCTTTTCTACCGCTCCCTTAAAACTTGCATCTATTACAGGATTTATAACTTCACTCATATCTATAATTTATTTAATCGTGGTTATAATAGAAAAATTAACTTTAGGAATTGCCGTATCA
>CANPYU010000053.1 GCA_947588665.1 uncultured Bacilli bacterium
TACCAGCAAAATTCCCAAATATTTTAGTCAATGGAACAATGGGAATAAGTGCTGGATATGCGACAAATATTCCTCCGCATAATTTAGGTGAAATAATTGATGCGACAATTAAAAGAATAGACTCACCAAATTGTAAGTTAGATACAATTTTAGAGATTGTTAAAGGCCCAGATTTTCCAACGGGAGGAATTGCCTGTGGAATAGATGGTATAAGAGAAGCTTTTAAAACAGGCAAAGGTCGGGTTATCGTAAAATCAAAATATGAGATAGTTAAAGAAAAAGGCAAAACTAAAATAGTTATTTCAGAAATACCTTTTGATGTTAATAAAGCAATGCTTGTTAATAGAATTGATGGTATTAGAATAGATAAAAAAATAGATGGAATGGCTGAGATTCGTGATGAATCAGATAGAGAAGGACTTAGAATTGTTATTGATTTAAAGACAGGAGCTAATCCGGATTTGATTTTAAATTATTTATTTAAAAATACGGATTTACAAATATCTTATAATTATAATATGGTTACGATTGTTAATCGAGTACCAAAAACTTTAGGAATAATAGAAATATTAGATGCTTATATTGCTCATCAAAGAGAAGTAATACTAGAAAGAACAAAGTTTGATTTAGCTACTTATGAAAAAAGAATGCATATTGTGGAAGGTTTAATTAAATGTCTTAGTATTTTAGATGAAGTTATTAAAGTTATTAGGGGAAGTAAAAATAAGAGTGATGCCGAACTTAATTTAGTGAAAGAATTTGATTTTACTTTGGAACAAGCAAAAGCAATTGTGATGTTACAATTATATAGACTTACTAATACAGATGTAGTGGAATTACAAGAAGAAATGGCTAAATTACAAAAATTAATTGAGGGATTAAAGGCAATTTTAAGTGATGAAGAGGTATTAAAATATGTGATGAAAAAAGAACTTAAAATTGTTAAAAAAGAATATGCAACACCAAGAAAAACTCAGATAGAAGAGGTAGCTCAAGAAATTAAACTTGATATAAAAGAAATGATACCTAAAGAAAATGTAGTTGTGGTAATTACAAATGAAGGATATGTAAAAAGGGTTAGTAGTAAAAGTTATGCGGCAAGTAGTGAAGATACTACATTAAAACCGGGAGATTTTGTAACTAATTTATATGAATGTAGTACATTAGATACTTTAATGTTATTTACTAATTTTGGTAATTATTTATTTATTCCAGTTTATAAAATACCAGAAATTAAATGGAAAGATTTAGGTAAACATGTTAATAATATAATTATGCTTAATAATGAAGAGAAAGTTATTGCTGCGTTTATATTTAATAAAAATGATACTTTAGTATTTAGTACAAAACTTGGAATGACTAAAAGAACTTTAATGAAAGATTATGAAGTAGCAAGATGTAATAAACCAATTGTAGCAATGAAACTTAAAGATGGAGATGAACTTGTAAGTGTTAATAAAGATTTAGGTAATGTTTTATTTGTTACTGAAAATGGTTATTATTTAAATTTTAAGAGTAGTGAAATACCTGTGATTGGAGCTAAAGCTAGTGGAGTTAAAGGGATAAACTTAAAAGATGATATAGTAAAGAATTTAATTAGTTTTAATGAGAATACAGAATATGTGACTATTTTTACAGATAATAAAACGGCTAAAAGAGTTAAAATGAGTGATTTAGAGATACATAGTAGAGCACATAAAGGTAGTTTAATTATTAAAAAAACTAAAACAGTTACATATAAAGTATTGGTGGCTATTGGAACAAATGCAAGAGATTTAGTGTTAACTAAAGCTGATAGTGAAATTAATATTTTAAAAAATAGTGATATTGCAATTATGGATTTAGCATCAACAGGTTCTAATATTAGTAAATATAAATTAGATATGGCATCTAAAGTGGCAATGAAAGAAAAAATAATTAGTGAAACAGATAATAAAATAGTAGAAGAGCCAAAGAAAGAAGCTAAACCGATGAGTATGGCTGATTTTATTGATGATTTTAAATTATAATTAACTGTATTTTTACAGTTTTTCTTTTATTAATAATAATAGTATGGTATAATTTAAGAGATGTAAGAATGAAAAGATTATTGATAGGGTTAATACTCTTCATACCATTGAATGTTTGGGCATTAGAGTTTCCAGAGATAGCTTCAGAGTATGCGACTGTTTATGATTTAACTAGTAATGAAGTATTGTTTGAAAAAAATAGTGAAGTAGAAACAAGTATTGCTTCTCTCACTAAAATTTTAACTACGATTACAGCGATTGAAAATATTTCAGATTTAGATGAGGCAGTAACTATTACAGAGCCGATGCTTAGAGGTATTTATTGGAATGCATCAGTTGCTGGATTGAAAGTTGGAGATATAGTTACTTATCGAGATTTATTATATGCGACAATTTTACCTTCCGGTGCGGATGCGGCTCAAGTTTTAGCAATAAGTGTAAGTGGTAATGTGGATGCTTTTGTAGCTCGAATGAATGAACTTGCAAAAAGAATTGGGATGAATAATTCTAATTTTGTGAATACTTCAGGATTAGATGCAAATAATCATTATAGCACGGCAAAAGATATGAGAGTTTTATTAGAATATGCTTTAGATAATTCAGTGTTTAGAGAGGTATATACAACAAAAAGTTATGTGCTTAGAAATGGGTTGGTGGTTAATGCAACAATAAAATTATATGAAAAAAAGTTAGGAATAGATATTAGTAGAATACTGGGAAGTAAAACAGGTACTACGGATGCGGCAGGTTTATGTTTATCTTCACTATTTAAATTTCAAGATCATGAAATATTAATTGTAACTATTCATGCACCTTATGATGATAATTATTTTAATATAAGGGATAATTTAGAGATTATAGATTTTATTGATGATAATTATCAGATTGAAGAAGTAAAAGAAGAGATTAAAGATGAAAAGTTAGTTGAATCTATAGATGTAATTAAGGAAAATAATATAAATTATAAATTAATAGGTAGTATTTTAGGAATAATAATTTTGTTTATTATTTTAGTTTTACCACATAAAAAAAGGAAAAAGAAAGGAAGTAAGAGATAATGAAAAGAAATTTAGTATTAGGAGTATTGGGAGTTTTGATTATTATTACAGGAGCACTTTTATTTATGAGAGTTAATAATCATGAAGATGAAAATACTATAAAGGGTAATGGTTTATTAAAAGATAAAAAAGTGTTGGTGGTGTATTTTTCAGCACAAAATCATACTAAAGAAGTAGCAAATAAGATAGCGTCTAATGTTTCAGCTGATAAATTTGAAGTAGTGCCAGTTAATAAATATACAGAAGCTGATTTAGATTGGACTAATAATGATTCTAGAGTATCTAGAGAGAATATGAGTGAAAAATTAAAAGATGTTGAATTAGTAGATACGAGTGTTAATAATTGGACAAGTTATGATGTGGTTTTTGTTGGTTATCCAATATGGTGGGGAGAAGCTGCATGGCCAATTAATAATTTTATGAAAAATAATAACTTTGATGGTAAGATCATTATTCCATTTTGTACTTCTGCTTCTTCTAGTATAGGAGATAGTATTGAAGCCTTAAAAGAAATGACAAGTGGAGGAACTTGGGAAGAGGGAAAAAGATTTGATAGTAATGCAACAGATGAAGAAATAAAGAATTGGACTGATAGTTTAAAATAGGTAGTTTATGAAAGAAAAATTAGAATTATTTTAAATAATTATATTAAGAGCTAAGTATATTGTACCGATCGATAATAGTATGATATATGGGTTAGTAGAAAGGATAAAAATAATGGAAAAAAGTAAAGTTTATTTTATAAAAGATATAACACCGGATACATTAATAAAAGAGTATGAAGTGTTAAACAAACCGGTAAATGGGAAAGTAGCAGTTAAAATATCAACAGGTGAAATGGGAGGACATAATTATTTAAAACCTGAATTAATTAAAGATTTAGTGCAAAAAGTTGGAGGAACGATTGTAGAATGTAATACCGCTTATGCTGGTAAGAGAAATACAACAGAGGAACATGAAAAAACTATTAGAGCACATGGGTTTTATGATATTGCAAATGTTGATATTATGGATAGAGACGGCAGTATGGAAATACCTGTTAATGGAGGTAAACATTTAAAAGTTAATTATGTAGGTAAAAATTTAGCTAATTATGATGCTATGATAATGCTTTCACATTTTAAGGGGCATGCCATGGGAGGATTTGGGGGAGCTTTAAAAAATATGAGTATTGGAGTTGCTTCAAGTGCTGGTAAAACTTGGATACATACAGCAGGTAAAACTAATAAGCCGGAAGAATTATGGAATAATTTACCGGAACAAGACGCTTTTTTAGAGTCCATGGCCGAAGCTGATAAGGCAGTAATGGATTATATGAATAATAATATAGTTTATATAAATGTTATGAATAATTTGTCTGTTGATTGTGATTGTGATAGTAATCCAGAAGAGCCTTGTATGGAAGATATAGGAATACTTGCTAGTTTAGATCCTGTTGCATTAGATGAGGCTTGTTTGGATTTAATATATAATTCTTCAGATAAAGGAAGAGATCATTTTGTTGAACGAGTAGAAAGACAAAATGGTCGTTATATAACAGTTTATGCAGAAAAGTTAGGTATTGGATCAAGAGATTATGAAATAATTAATATTTAAATATTTTAGAAAATGATAAAAATAACTTCGTTTCTTAGTTTGAGAAAGCGAGGTTTTTTAAAATCTATATTTTAATATTATTGATAGATCTTACTATTAGAATATCACTTATCATATTTAACACAGCTAAAATAAAAATATCTATTATGAATTTTTTTCCTTTTTTTGAGAAAAATTTACCTTTTACTTTTTAAATTTTATATGCTATTATAATCACCAGTAGGTGATTAATTATGTCAAATATAATTGATATGCATGCAAGTTGGTTAGTGGTTAGTTCAATAGTTGGTTGTTATAATCGTTGTCAATATTGCTTTTTACAATCATGTGGTAAAAATAATTCTAAACCTGAAGTTTTATGTACCCCAAAAGAAGCAATGGATAAACTTTTAAATTACAAGTATTATAATGAAAATATTCCTGTTTGTTTACTACCTGAAACAGATCCATTTTTAAATGAAACTAATTCTTTATATATTAATACTTTATTAGATGAAATTATAAAGAGAAATTTAAAAAATACCATTGTACTTGTTACTAAATGTTATATACCAAAATTTATTCT
The DNA here is from genome assembly GCA_947588665.1 of uncultured Bacilli bacterium. The sequence goes on from CANPYU010000053.1 coordinate 5,229, forward strand.
TGAAAAATTAAAAGTACTTCAAAGTTTAGGAATAAATGTAGTTGTTTATTTAAGTTACTCTGGACTTGAGGAATTAGAACCCAATGTTAATCATGAAAGTATTAGAGAAAATTTTAAAAACTTATCGTTATATAAAATACCAATAATTCATTATTTTAGACCATTAATTCCTCAAAATGCAAATAGAATAGATGAAGTTTTAGATTATGCAAGTGAATATACTAATATTTCTACTATAACGGGAATGAAATTGATTCCTAATTTTGTTGATAAAATAAATTTTTGGCCTGAATTAAAAGAAAATAGAGACCAGGCCTTAAAAGCTGAAAGTGTGTATCCAAAAGAAGCTTGGGACTATTTTCATGGAGGTAGCTATATTAGAAATCAGTATATATATCATATCAATATTTGTGCTTTATGTTCTAAGTTTCATCAACCATCATTTTATTATGGAAGTGATGAATGTTTAAATCTTAATATATGTTCTAAAGAACAAAGAAAATTGTGTGCTGAACAAAGAAAATTACTATCATATAAACAAGTAATAGATAATTGTAAAAAATTATTAATAAATTTTGGTTATGATTTAACAAATGTTAAATTTGAATTTAGTCAAAATGGTTTAAATATTATTAATTTAGATTTAGAAATTAAAGATTTAGCTTATTTAAGTTATATGTTAAATGTTAAGGTTTATGTTACAACAAATAAGGTTAGTGATTATACTTATAATTCAATGTCAAATGGAGCAAAACCTTTAATTTTAGGAAGAAAATAAAACGAATAACTATAAGAAGTTTATAATAAAGTTATAAATTAGTGATTTAGTTTTATTTGGACAAGTAATTTAAGTTATCAAAGTGATAAAAGGTTTTATTATTTTTTATGTTAAATATTTAGGATTATCATTTAATCCTAATAAATAATCAGCACTTATTTCATAATTTTTACAGATGGTGTAAAGAAAAGGTGTTGCAATTAAGTTTCTTGCTCTTTCATAATTAGCTATAACAGATCGATTAGTATTTAGGGTATCAGCTAGTTTTGATTGGGTGAGATTTTTTTCTTTTCTAAACTCTTTTAATCTTAATCCAGCTTTTTTAAAATCTATATTTATGTTTTTAGAAATATAATTATAATTTTTTATGTCTGTAAAATTAAAAATATAATCTAGAGAAACATTAAAATATTTGGATATGGAAATTAAGTGAATTATTGGAATTATACTATATTCAATTTCGTATTGACCATATAATCCTCGGGCTATTCCTAATATATTAGCAATTGATTGTTGGGTTATATTTTTATCTTCTCTTAATTCTTTTATTCTTTCCTTATACATTGAATATCACCAGTCTAATTTTCTCATATAAATGCTTTAAAAAGTTATTTTGCATGAAATAGAAACGTTTTTCTTGACTTTTGACATTTGCTAGATTATAATTTTAATATAAGTTAGAAATTTCTAATATAATTGAAAGTTAGGGCGAATTAATGTGAGAAAGAAAAAGGAAGTATTAGTTTTAATTGTAGTTTTAATAATAAGTATAATTTTATTAATACCAGAAAAAAAAGATTATAAGTTAAAAGAAAGCACTATAAAAGAAAAAAATGTAAATTCAATAGCTATGTATATAGTTAATAGTGATGGTTCAGAAACTGCTATAGATAAAATGCCAAGTGCTAGTGATTATGAAATAAATACAGAGAAAAGTTTTTGTATGAGAGGAAAAGATAAAGTGACGGATGTTATAAAAAATGTTGATGATAATTTTGTTTTTACTTCTTTAAATAAAAATGACAAATGCTATTTATATTTTGATGTTGGGTTTATTGGAAATCCAGATGATACACTGGCAGCTTTAGGTCAACATTCTTTAGGAACAAAAGATACATTTACAAATGTTGCAAGTACAGATGAAAATGGAGTATATGATACTGTAGATGATTATGGAAAGAGTTATTATTATCGAGGTTCAGTGAATAATAACTGGGTAAAATTTGGCCAAATGAAATCAGGAAGTAATTCTGGAAAAGATATATGGTGGAGAATAATTCGAATAAATGGTAATGGAACTATAAGATTAATATATG
>CANPYU010000054.1 GCA_947588665.1 uncultured Bacilli bacterium
AGACAATTATTAGTAGTGTGAAAAATAGCCCTATTTTTCACACTACTAATAATTGTCTCCCATATTTTAGGCACTCTATAAGGTGGTAACTCCAAAGTAAAACTAGATGCTTCTCCCTTAAGTATTGTTTTAGATAATAAATAACTAATTAAAAAAGTAACAACTATCCCTAAAAATATAAAACCTGTAAGTATTAAAGCGCAAATTAAACTCCCATATATATTCCTTAAACCTACCATATACATCGTTATTATTGCAATTATAGTTGGAAATTTACCATTACAAGGCATAAATACATTTGTAAGTATTGCAATTATTCTTTCTCTTTTAGAATCAATAATTCTCGCCCCTGTAACTCCTACTGCATTACAACCAATACCCATACACATTGTAAGTGCCTGCTTCCCACATGCATTACATTTACTAAAAGCTTTATCCATATTAAATGCAATTCTAGGTAAGACCCCTAAATCTTCCAAAAAACTAAACAAAGGAAAAAAAATAAGCATTGGAGGCATCATCACAGAAATTACCCAATATAAAGTTTTATAAACTCCATTAACTAATAAATCCCCTATAAAATTAGGAACATGTAAAAAATTTAAACCATTAATTAAATTATCTTCTAAACTCTGAAAAAAATTAAATAAAATATCCGATGGATAATTAGCCCCAATAATTGTAATATAAAAAAGAACAAAAAGCATAAGTAACATAATAGGAATACCTAATATTTTACTAGTAAGTATTTTATCTATTTTTCGTTCTTTAAAAAGATAATTATTATTATTTCTTTTTACTACCCCCTTTAATTTATTCTTAACTTCTTTTTTTATCTTTATCACTATTTCAAGTGGTATATCAACATTAACAAGTTCCTCTCTAATTTTACTTTCTTTATTTTTATCTAATTTAATTTTATCTTTAAACATCTCTCTATAATGTTTATTATTTTCTAAAACTCTTAAACTAAGCCATTTCTTATTACCAGAATAATCATCAATATCATCACTAATAAAATTAATATATTTATTTAAAATCCCATAATTAATATTTAAATAATCTTGAGTTTTAACATTTAAAATTTCTTCTAATAAACTATCTAATCCCATATTATTTTTAGCACTAGTAAAAACCACTGGACAACCTAAATTATTACTCAATAATTCTTTATCAATACTTATACCTTTCTTATTTGCTTCATCAATTAAATTTACACATAAAACTACTTTTTTAACCATTTCTTGCACTTGTAAAACTAAAGTTATTCCTTTTTCTAAACTAGTCGCATCAGTAACTACTACTGCAACATCAAAATCTTCTTTTACAATAAAATCTGTTGCCACCACTTCCTCTTTTGATTTAGATATAATTGAATATGTTCCTGGTAAATCATAAAAAATAAATTTAGTATTATTTTTTATACATTCTCCCCTCGTAAAATCAACTGTTTTACCTGCCCAATTACCTGTATGAACATGATTATTAGTTAAAATATTATATAAAGAAGATTTACCTACATTTGGAGTTCCTATTAAAGCTACTTTAATCTCTTTCATATAATACCTCTATATTTTTAGCATCTTTATTTCTAATAGCAATAATATTATTATTAATTAAATAAGCTCTAGGGTCTTTAAAAGGACTCACTAAAACACATTTAGTCATCTCTCCTGGAATAAACCCCAAATCCAAAAATCTTCTTTTAATATCTTCTTTACCCTGTACTTTTTTTATTAAAACTTCTTCATCTTTTTTAATTTTATCTAAAGTAATAGTCATTTTTTTTAACTCCTTTAATATATAATTATTAGTTTCACTAAACTAACAACTACTGTAATATATGTAAAATAAAAGGATATGTTATTATGAATGATTATTATACATTAACAAATTATTTACACAACCAAGACTTCATCACTTATGCCATGGAAGATTATATTGAAATGCTTTATCGTAAAAGCCTTAATAATGAGTCTTTAACTATCACCAAACTAAGTAATTTACTTCATATCAAAAAATCATCTTGCAGCAAGATGATTACTAAACTAAAAAACTTAAATATTATTAAAGAAAATGAATTAACTCTAACTAATAAAGGCTCTAAAATAGGCAAATATTTATATACTAGACATGAAATATTAACCATTTTTTTACAAAAACTAAATAAAAATAAATATACTTTAGACCAAGTAGAAAAAATAGAACATTTTATCGACCCGATAACTTTAAAAAATATTAAAAAATTAATTACTAATAAGTTTAATTAAAACTGGTGCAAGTATTATTAAAAGCATAATTGGCACAAAAAATAATACACTTATGACACTTACTTTTGTCGGTAATTTAGCAATCTCTGCTTTAACATCCAATAACTGTTTATTTCTTAAAAACTCAATTTGATTATCCATAAAAATAGTTATATTAGTACCATATGTATTAGCCTGTATCATATTAAGAATAGTATTATTTATAACTTCACTAGGAATTCTTTTTTTCATCGCTTCTAAACTTTCATTTAAACTTTTACCGAGATGTACCTCTTTCAAAGCCTCTTCAAACTCTAAAGATAATTCTGATTGTATATTTTGAACTGTTAATTTAAGAGCATGCTCTAAATTTCTCCCCCCCTCTAAAGTCATTACTAAAACTTCCATAAAGAATAATGCCTCTTTCTCCAATCTTTTTCCTCTCTTTTTAATTTCATAATCTAACTCTAATTTTTCGACAAGAAAATAAATAAGAATAGTTAAAATTGGAGCAATAATAAAGCCATATTTAAAAATAACTAAACTAATTATAAAAACTAAAATAGCTACTAATAATCTCATATTTAAGAAAAATATAGCCGAATGATTATAACTTTTTCCCAATAATTTTATTTTATTATTAATTCTTTTTATTGTTGTTTTAGGATAGATCTTTAAACTTAAACTATTTATCATAACTCGACCTCCAAAACTCTTTTAATAATTAAAATGTAAAGTATATATAAAAGAACTGTAAATATTAACACAATAATTCCTAAAGGAGTTGTAAATAAAGGACTAAAATAACTGGGATTTAAAATAAATATAATTCCAATTAACAAAAAAGGTAAACACACCAACATCTTAAACACAAATTGACTAGAAGCTGTTAAACTTTCAAGCTCTTTTTTTAAGTTCTTTTTATCAAAAATTGACTTTTCAATTAATGAAAAAACTTTAACAATATCTCCTCCTGTTTTATTAAGTAAACTAAGAGAAGAACTAATATATTTAGCATCCTCTAATTTTACTCTTTCATAAAATCTATTAAATACTAGCTCTAAATCCAAGCCATAGGTAATATCTAAATAAATTTTTTTAAATTCATCTTGAATAGGTCCCTCTAGTTCATTTTTAACAACTTCTATCGCCTGCATTATATTTCTTCCACTTTGAAAAGCATTATTCATAATAATAATTGCTTTTAATAAATCATCTTCTATTCTTTTTCTTTTCTTTTTATAATTAATATTTAAATAAATATCAACCGCATAAAACCCAATTAAAAATATTCCTAAAATAACTGGCAAAACCAATTTGATTCCCTGAAACATTGCCATTAATAAAGATAATAATATCAAGAAAAAAGCTACCATCAACTTTAATGAAACAAAATCTATTCCTTCTATATTATCTTTATTTTGAAAAGAAATATATTTATTATATTTTTCTCCATATTTAGTTAATACTCTCGACTTTTTTAATTCCTTCGAAATTCTTTTACCATATTTTTTAGTAACTTTTAGTATTTTATCTACAATTGATTCTTCTTCATCAAATTTATCTGTAACTATTGCAAATTTTCCTAATCTTTTTTCTAATTTTACAGCACGAGAAAGACGAAGTAAATATATAATTACTCCTAAAATTATTACTATAACTAATATCTGAACTAACTTTACTCCTGCCATAATATCTCCTATTCTCTAGGTCCAATTCCTTCATATTTTCCCCGATAATACATTACTTTTGGTTTCATATTTTCCTTCTTTTCTTCTTGAATACCATTTTTAATTAAATCATGTTGCTCCATTACTTTTTTATCTGGATAAAATATATCTTCAATATCTATAACCCCTCGTGCTTTAATTTTTTTATAAACTTTAGGAACTCCATCATACAAAATAAATTCTCCATCTACTTCCCCTGTGTCTGTAAGTCCTTTTTGTTTAAAAGCAAATATTTCTTTTAATTTAATCTCCCCATCTGTAAAATCTTCTAATTCCGAAATACTTGTAACTTTTCTTCTCCCATCACTCATCCGCTCAATATTAACCACTAAATCTATTGCACTAACAATATATTCTCTAATTGCTTTAATAGGTATTTCTACTCCTCCCATTAAAACCATCGTCTCCAAACGATTTAAAGCATCAAGTGGTCCATTCGCATGCATAGTAGTAAGGGACCCATCATGTCCTGTATTCATCGCTTGCAACATATCAAAAGCTTCTTTGCCTCTAACTTCTCCCACAATTATCCGGTCTGGACGCATTCTAAGTGAATTAATAACTAAATCCCGAATTGTAATTTCTTTTTTTTGTTCATAATTTAGCATTTTAGTTTCTAGTGATATAACATGATTTTGCTTTAATTTTAATTCTGCCGCATCTTCAATAGTAATAATTCTTTCATTTTCTCCAATAAAACCACTTAAAATATTAAGTAAAGTAGTTTTACCAGAACCTGTTCCCCCACAAATAATAATATTGCATTTACCCCTAACCGCGGCATCTAAAAATCTTGCCATAAAAGGAGTTAAAGTTCCAATCCTAATTAGTTCATCTATATTATTCATTGATTCTTTAAATTTTCTAATTGTCACAACCGGTCCTTTAGTTGATAAAGGAGGTATTACCGCATTTATTCTAGACCCATCCATAAGCCTTGAATCAACCATTGGATTTGAAGCATCAATTGTTCTTCCTAAAGGCTGTATTAATCTTTGTACTGTCCTAATAATATGTTCATCATTAATAAAAGACACACTTTCATCTTTAGTTAATACTCCATCTATTTCAATATATATTTCATTTGGAGAATTAACCATTATTTCTGTTACATTTTTACTATTTAAAAGCTCCGATATCGGTCCATAACCATTAATTTCATTATCAATTAAATTAAATAAATGACTTCTCTCTAAATTAGATAAATCATACCCCAAAGTAGTTTTGTCTATCTCATTATTAATCCACTCATCTAAATTCGTATCACTAGGCATTTCATTATCAATTAAATTTTCCACTATCTCTGTTCTTAACTTATCAAGTAATTTCTTATCTTTAAATATTTCATAATCATTTAATATCTTAGTTTCTTTTTCTTTAATCTCTATATCAAATGCATCTCTTAAACTCTGCTTCATGGTTGTGCCTCCTCTTTATATATATCTGTAATTAATTGCATTAAAGTCGTATAATCTTTAGCAAAAATACTTGGCACTTTATTATCTAAAGTTATAATCTTCCCATTCATTATAATATTATCAATATTTTTAATATAAAAATCTTTTGATATAACATAATCAATATTATTTCTAATAATATTTTTAATATCATATAAACTAAAATATTTCTTAAAAGGATGTACACTTTCATTTAAAACTACTTTATAATTACTATAATTAACATCTTTTAATATACCAATTAAACTTCTCATATTTTTTAAATCCATCGGATCATTAGTAACCATAAAAATAATTTTATCAACTAAATCCATTGTAAATATATTAAAATCATTAAGAACATGACTAGTATCTATTAATACTATATCATAATTAAATACAGCTTTATCAAGGACTAACTCAACATATTTAGGATTTATTTTACTAGCCTGTCTCGGATCTTTGGGACTAGCTAAAATATCTATTTTATTATCATACTTAGTTACATAATCTTTAAAATTTTTATAACGATTATTATTATAATCATCTACAAAATTATAAACACTTTTTTGTGGATCAATATTTAAAGCTGCTGCAATTCCCCCATTTGCTAAATCAAAATCAATAACTAAAACTTTTTTATCCAAAATTTCATATAAGCCTGCTAAATTAAGTGCTGTAATTGTTTTTCCTACTCCACCTTTTGCGGACGATATACATATTGTCATTCCCTTATTATTCATGTTTTTCACCCTAATCTATCACTATTTTATTACTATCTTTATACCCAATCATATCTATTTTAATTGTATATTTTTTTAAACCAATAATGGCACCAAAAATACTATCTATTTCTATTTTATTCTTAACTTTTATTTTATCTTTTTCTATATCTAGTTCTAAATTACTTATATCTATCTTATTTTCAATAAATAAATCTTCTATTTCCTCTTCCTGCAAATCATTCTTTAAACTATCTCTAATAACTATTTTTGTTACTTCTTTTAAATTACTATTTTTACTCACTAATAACCCTACATCAACAACCATAGCCAAAACCCCTAAGATTAAAGGTATTAAAATAATAAATAATATTAAAGTCTGCCCTTTCTTATTACTAATCATTTATAATACTCCTTTTAATCTCTAATTTATAAGGACTATTTAATACTAAATTAAGCCCTGGTGTAATAATCTCTATCTCCTTTTCTAAAGTAATTTCTTTATATTTACTTGCATTTTTTATTTCTAATTTCGAATCATCTAACTCTAACTTATCTTTTATTTCCTCCATACTTTTCCCATCTTGATATAAAGAAATAACATCATTTATTGCATTTTCCAAAATAATTTTATTATAAAATATCTTTCCTAAATCTATAACACCTAAAAAAAGCATTAAAAATATTGGTAATATTATTATAAATTCTACTAGTGCTTGCCCTTTTTTCCTCATTTTATTACCCCTTTAAGTAAAAGTTATTCCTTATCTTTTTCTTCACACTTACTTTCCCCCGGCTTATCACCTTTAACGTATACTTCATCTACTAAACTACATGATGTTTTCGTAATTGCATCTTTCAAATAACCCCCAAAATAATTAACCAAGGCTATAGCGATTACACTTATAAGTGCGATAATTAAAATATACTCTACTAATGCTTGGCCATCTCTTTTCATAACTTTCACCTTTATCATAATAATGATATAATAAAATAGTTAAAATGTCAATTTTTAAGCATTAATTAAACCAAAAAGTTGTTACAATTCACAGTTAAAAGATAGAAAAAAATGAAATTCTATCTTTTTAAATGTTAGTAAGTATAGAAAATAAGGGTAGTTATCCACAACTTTAATATATGGACTTGAAAAAAATAAAAAATATGAGATACTA
>CANPYU010000055.1 GCA_947588665.1 uncultured Bacilli bacterium
ATAATTACTTGCTCATATTGCTCTAAATTTTATGTATGAGCAGGATATATGCAGGGCTCTCTCCCTCGCATTTTTTTATTGCATATAAAAATTGTTAAGCCTTAAACTTAACAATTATTTTTTTAATACTACATATTTATTTAACCAATCTCTAAAATCATTAACTTTTTGATATCTATCTGTATCTTCATCTTGATCAGCCTTTAAATAATCCACAATCTCCCCTTCTTTTACAATTATTAAACTAGGAGCTAATTTAACAGTATCATAAAAAACGGTTTCTTTAAATTCACTAAATGGTATTTTTAAAACATCAATATTATACTTATCCATTACTTTTTGAAAAATACTATCACAAGGAATAGGTAAATTACAATAATTATTATAAGTAAATAATAAGAAATTCTTTTTATTTTCTACTAACTCTTGAACTTTCTTTACATCTATTTGAATATATTCCCCTTTATTATAATACTCACTATCTAAAGAAAACTGATTTTCATTAACCTCTAACTCTTCATCTTTATTAAGAAAGTAAAAAATAAGTCCTCCTAAAATTAATAATAAAACTATTCCCCCAATTATCCAAACTTTTTTATTTTTCATTACTTAACCTCAGTAAGCTCACTAAAATCAATTTCATGATAAGTTACTTTCCAAAAATCATAAACTGTTTTTCCACTATTATTAACTCTTTTTACCTCAACTTTATTTTTACCTTCATAATACCAATATCCACCAACATTATAAATTTTATCTTTATCCCAACCTAAAGCAATTAACATATTCTTAGTCATTCCAGCGTATCCCCCGCCTCCACACATTAAAAATATATTTTTATCTTTAGGAAAATAATATTCTAAGATATCCATAGACTCTTCATAATTAGCTGTATATTTACCCTCATCATCTACTTTAAATAAAGTTTTACCTGTATAAGTTTTTCCTACTTCTTCTGGAAGTCCAGTTACATTAACTAAATATGGATATGGCACTACCTCAAAGCCCTTAACAAAACCTGAAAGATAGGAATCTCCTCCAATTGCTTCATAATTTCCAGGATCCTTAAGCATTCTCATATCAATATAAACACTGTCTGTTCTATTTAAATAATTATCAATTGTGGCCTCATCAATATTTTTATCAATTCCAAATTGTTCACCTCTAATACCTCCAGCTACTTCTGGCTTTGGCAAATTTTCTAATCCTTCCTTTTTTTCTTCTTGATTATTAGTACATGCACAAATTGTAATACATAATACTAACATTAAAATTAATTTTAAACTCTTTTTCATTTTTTCTCTCCTTTTCTACTATAATTTTATCATTTCTTAATTTTTTTAACAATAACTTTAAAGTTGAATATTCTAAACTTTAAGTTGAGTTTTAGTTAATCTGACAATTATCATTTAATACTAAAGGTATTTCATACGTTGTCACTTTATTATCTACATCTGTTGCATTAATTGTCAAATAAAGAGTATTATCCTGATAGTCTTTACAATCCTTCTTATAATCATCAACACTTAAAGTTACTTCTTGCAAAAAATCTTCCAATTTAATTAATTTATTTTTATTATATTTATAAGAACTTATAACTTTTTGAGTATTGTCACTTCTTTCATATAAAGTACATAAAAAATCTTTATACTTAGTAATATCATTTCCTCCACAATATTGAATATTAGTAATATATATAGATGATTTCTTATCATTATAGGCAATATTACCTGATATATTAAAATTATCACAATTACTAGATAAAGTTTTAAATGCAAAATCACTTTTCCTACTTATAAAACATTCAATTCCTATTATTCCTACTACAATAATTATAAACATAATTTAATATTTTTTTAAATCTATTTTTATATTTTCATATATTTTTTCTTTATATTTATTTTTTATATAATTTGTTCTATAATTATCTTTTATTCCTTTTTTCTTACTTAACATTATATTATAAACTAATCTAGAGCAACCAATAGTCTTACTAATTAATTCTTTTTATTTTACATTTGGATACATTCTAAATTTATAAGCTCGATTAACTAACATAACTATTACCTCCTGGATAATATAATTATATCACACGAACAAAAGTATTACAAGTGTTTTTTGTTTTTTTGATATTTTTTTAAATAAACTAAAAAATATCGAATAATTAAACGTTTAATTATTCAAGTAAAAAGCGAGACCAGAATTTTGCTGCATGCCCTTATATTTATGTATACTAACGTTTGCATTATATGTGTACATATATTACTGGTATGACTTTCCTATTATATAAAAAAAATTATAAACCTTAAGTCTATAATTTCTTTCTTTTAACCAAAAATTTATCTAAACCACCAAGCATCTCCGGTAATAAAAGTAAAATAAGTAAACTAGAACACAAAGTTCCTTCTGATATAGTTTTACATATCTGTGCTGTTACTGCTGAACCAAAATATCCCACTACCAAAGTAACTAATATTAAAATAGATGCACTAGTTAAAATAGTATGAATAGAATTATTATAAGCTTTAATTAAAGCAGATTTAACATCATCTTTATTTCTTGCTTCCAAATAATAAGAAGTATAAAGTATTGCATAATCAATTGTTGCTCCCATTAAAATACTCTGTACAATTAAAAGAGAAATAAAATAAACTGTCCCATCTTGAACAAACAATATTCCCATTGTAAGATAAACTGCAGTTTGAATTAATAAAACTAAAATCGTAGGTATTAATACTGATTTAAATGTAAACAATACTACTCCAAATATAAATATAATTGTAAGAATAGTAATTAAATTTAATTCATTTTGAAAAGTTTTACTCATCTCTCTAGCCATTGGCGAATTTCCAATTAAATAAGCATCATCAATATTTAAATCTTTTTTAAAATTATCCATAAAATTAAATACTTCTTTATCTTCTAAATTAAACTTAGTATTTAAAACCAATCTAGAATATTCTTCCCCTACTAAATTTTTATAAGCATCACTAACCATTTCTTTTGCATCTTCAATCTGTTTACGCATATCTTCATCAATAAAATCATCAAATCTCTTATCATTAATTATATCTTTATTTAGATAACCCACAAACTTATCTACTGTAAGAACATAATCTTCATTATATTCCTTAACACTTCCATAATAAATATATAACAAATCAATTAAATCTTTATCTAAATTATTTGTTAACTTAGAAAGTAAATTATACAAACTATCTTTATCATACTCTACATTCCTACTTGTATTATTCATAATTTTTTTAAGAGTATTTATTTTTACTACTTTATTTTTATCAAAATTCCTTCCATAATCTTTATTTGGAATAACTTCATTTATTAAAAAATCAATAAATTCTTTATAAGAAAAAGAAATATCTTTTTTTAAATAATCAACCTCATAAACTCCATATAGTAATTTTACTTTTTCTTCTTCAATATTTAATAACTCACTTAAATCTTTAGTATTATATGAATAATTATTAAGAGAACTATCCATAATTTTATCAATAAATTCTAAATTATTTAAATTTTCTTCAGAAATATCTTTTAAACTATCATCACTTTGATGTTTTAAAATAAACTTAATAAACATCTTTGGACTTAATTTTAAACTATCTTTAAAATATAATATGTAACTATTTTTTGCAACATCACTACTAATTCCTAAAACATTTGCTATTTCCATATAATCATACATTTTATTATTTATATGACTATCCATAACCACCCACAAAGTTTTCAATTTTTTTTCTTCTTCTTCATTTAATTTACTCCTAACCTCATCATTATTTAATATACTATTAACAAAATTATATGGCGTAAGTAAATATCCTTCTATATCTCCATCATTTTTATTCATTACATAAATATTTAAAACTAATTCTTCATTTAATCCAAAAATACTTGCCATTTCTTGATAATTAAGCTCTTTGTTAATAAATTCATTATCACTAAAAGTTTGTAAACTCTTAATTTGAGCTAATAAATTTTTATCTAACATACTCTGATAAGCTTCATTATTACTAAGAACAATTAAAAAATTCAAATATTCATCTAAAGACATCTGATATTCCCCAATATTTAAACTAAGGAAATAAAGATAAAGATTTTCAACACTGGTTTTATCCATTCCTAAAAAATCTGTCATTTCTTTACTATATAATTCTTTTTCTATCATTTCTTTATTAGTAAATTTATTAATTAAATTAAGATTATCAATTGTACTCTTATTTAAATCTTTACCATACTCACTATCTAAAACATAATTAAACATAAAATCTAAAAACTCTCTTAAAGTTAATTTATTAGAATTATATAAAGAACTATAAAATATAAACAAATTATTTACATCACTTTCTTTTATATCTAAAATATTTGCTATATCTTTTTTATTATGTTTTGTATTTATTGCTAAAACACTTGCAAAATTCTTCAATTTATTAATATTATTTCTCATACTACTAGAAATTTGACCATTCATTTTATCATTAGTATAAACATATTTAGGTATAAAATTTAATAATTCATTTAAAGTCAATTTATTATTTTCTTCATTATAATATTTATAATACACTATCTTTAACAAATAATCTTCAATATTAATATCAGATCCAAAATCATTTAACTTATTTTTTAAATCTTTATAATTTAATTCTTCATTTATAGTATTTCCATAACATAAAACTTCTTCAATCTTTTTATTATTTAAATTTTTACAAACTTGAGCAACTTCATCTTCACTTTTATTATTATAAATTAAAGCAATCTCATTACTCTCCCCAAAAACTTCACTTACTTTATCTTCCCCTTTATCTGTATATAAAATACCTAAATTACCTTTAAAGAAATAAGAACCAACTAAAATAACTACAAAAATTATTATTCCTACATATCTAAATTTATAAGCAACTTTACCTAAAAAATCTAATTTAAAATTAGGTGTTTTCTTTTTAGTTTTATTAATTAATTTATCAAACATTAAAATTAAAGCTGGCAAACAAGTAAAAATTGTAAATAAACTAAATAAAACCCCTTTAGCAAGTACTAATCCTAAATCTTTTCCAATTGTAAACGTCATAAATATTAAGGCAAGTAAACCCACTATTGTTGTAATAGAACTGCTAGAAATAGCTTTAAATGATGCATATAAAGCTTTCTTCATAGCCCTAACATCATCTTTTTCTCCCTCTTTTTCTTGTCTATAACGATTAATAAGCATAATTGAATAATCCATTGATAAAGCAAGTTGTAATATTGCACTTATCGCATCTGTTATACTAGAAATAGAAGCAAACATAATATTAGTTCCTTTATTTATTACTACAGCCATACCTATAGCAATCAAAAACAAAACTGGTTCAATATATGAATCACTCATAATAACTAAAATAATAAAAGCCAAAAAAATAGCTAAAAAAACAATCCAAGCAGGTAATATTGTTTTAAATTCTTCATAAATATCTCCCGACATATATATTTTATAATTCTTATAATTATTATTTATCTTATCATATATATCTTTAGCTAACTTAGAATCTTTATCATCATTAACTTTAATTTTATATAAAGTATAATTATCTATATTATAATCTTTATTATTTTCATAACTAACACTAATATCATCACTAAGATCTTCTAAATTCTTATATATATCTTCTTTTTCTTTCTCTTTTAAATCTTCAAACATAATATTTAAAGAACTTGTTATACTATCTTTAAATTCTTTATCCATAATGTCCATGCCAATTCTTGTTTCACTACTTTTATCTAAATATTTAGTAATATCCCTATTAACAGTTACTCTACTAGCTAAAAAGAAACAAAAAACAGTAACCATAATCATAATTACTAAAATAATTTTTCTATAATCAACTAATAAATCTGTTATCTTTTTCAAAATTAATAATCCCCTTTCAAACGAAATCTATATCATTTTACTCTTTTATTTCTAAAAGATTAATAACAAATCGCACAAAAATGTTAAAATTTTAACAAACGTTTATTTTTTGTTAAAATTATGTTATAATATTTTTGGTGATTAAAGTGAAACTAAAAGGAATAAATTCTTCATCCCAAAAAACCATAAAACTAATTAAAAAAACCTTTGCTGAACTAGTTGAAGAAAAAAAAGAAATAAAAAATATTACAGTAACTGAACTAGTTAAAAGAGCTAACATCACTAGAGGGGCTTTTTATAGTCACTATGAAAATATTTATGAAGTAGCAAATGAATTCCAAGAAGAAATATTTGAAAATATTTTTGATAAAGCTCTTCCTCAATCAAAACTTGAAATAAACAAATATTTTGATGATATTTTTAATTATTTAGAAAAAAATAAAAGCCTCTATTCAAAACTATTAACAAGCGATGATACATTAATTTTTGTAAGAAGAATAAAGAAAAAAATGTCTACCAATCTCAACCAAATGGTTTCTTCAAATCATAACCTAGATATAACCTTCTTTACTGAAGGAACAATTAACTTAATCATAAAATTCTTTAAAGGCGAAATAAATGAAAACTTAAGTGAAATAAACAAATATGTACAAAAAGTTGCTAAAACACTTTTCTTATAACAAAAAAAGAATTAACCTATAAGATTAATCCCTTCTATAACTTTTTTTAATTTAGGTTCTATTTTATGCAATTCCTTTAATAATTTTTTTTGTTCTTTATTATTTTTATACTCTTTATTTTCTAAAAGATAAATAATATATCTACTAGCCGCGACTATTAAAAGCATTTGACTTATCTCTCCCAAATTTAAATCTTTAAAATTTCTTTTCCAATACTTATAAGCTAAATAAGCATTAAAATACCAGTAATGAACATCTAATACAGGATCATAATAAGTATCTACTAACTCCATATCTTCTTTCTTATAACATATAAAATAAACTTCTACATTTTCTGAACTACTTTTATACATATGTTCGCCTCTTTTCTATGCAACAATCATAATATATAATATATTTTTTGGTCAAGTAACAGATTTATAAAAATCTGCTTACAAATTTTATATTTTCTGCTAAACTAAAAATATAAAATCTGCTTACAAATTTTACATAATCTGTAAAAATTCAAAAATTTTAACTTTTTTTAATTTAGGACCAAAAACAAAGATTTAAGTCATGGTTCGACAAATATTTCACTTCCAATATGTTATGATAAAGGCATTTACAGAGGAGGTGAGACAACG
>CANPYU010000056.1 GCA_947588665.1 uncultured Bacilli bacterium
ATGAAGAAAACACTACTAAATCATCAGGCATTAAAGTAATTTGTTTATGTACTCCATTTGCAATTCTTGATAAAGCGGCTAGAGGCTCACCCTGAGTACCAGTACAAAGAATACAAATTTCTTTCTTTTTTAAACTCTTAGCCTGATTATTATCAATAAATATTGACTTATCTTGAATTAATCCATTATTTATCGCTAGCTCAATACTAGTCTCCATAGAACGCCCAAAAATAATTATTTTTCGGTTATTTTTTCGACAAGTTTCAACTATATGTTTAATTCTAAAAATATTAGAAGCAAAAGTAGCAATAATAACTCTTCCATAATGTCTAGATACAATATCATTTAAAGCTTCATCAACACTAGATTCGCTTTTAGAAAAACCCGGCGATAAAGCATTGGTGGAATCACTAAGTAACAAAGTAACACCTTTTTTTCCTAATTCGGCCATTTTATGAATATTTGCCATTGGACCAATAGGGGTTAAATCAAACTTAAAATCTCCTGTTTCAAATATAGTCCCATTAGGTGTATGTATAGCTATAGCAAAAGAGCCTGGAATTGAGTGAGTTGTTGCTACAAACTCAACAGTAAAATATTTAGTTTTAATAATTGAATCTTCCGTTACTATTTCAATATTATTATAATTAATATTTCTATCTGTAAGTTTTTTAACGATTAAATCGGCGGCAATTTTTGAAGCATAAATCTTCGGAATATTAACACTATTTAAAAGAAAAGAAATACCGCCAATATGATCCTCATGCCCATGAGTAATAACTAAGCCTTTAATTTTATCTTCATTTTGTTTTAAATAAGTAACATCTTGAATAACATAATCTATCCCTAATAAATCATCTTCTGGGAACATAACTCCTGCATCAATAATTATTATTTCATTATTATGTGTCACTACATACATATTTTTACCAACTTCGCCTAAACCACCTAAAGCTACAATAGACGTAGTGATATTATCGTTTTTCATTTAAAATCTTCCTTTCAAAAAAACAAAGTTAAATAACTGTTTTTAATTATACTCTTATTTCCTTAATTTGTCTACTAAAAATTTTAACATTAATCTTTACAAAAATTTACATTGCAAAATAAAAAATTTTACATAATCATTAATTTTTATTTTATAATAATATCATAGAAGGTGAAAGTCTATGAAAGAACAAGAAACAAAAGAAAAAGAATTAAACTCTGAAATTCTTAAACTTAAAAAAATTAATAATCGCAATAGTGCCATGATTATAGCTTTGCTTGCCATTTTATTATTCGTGTGTATTATTATGGTTTATGTACGAGTTTTAGGTTGATTTTTCTATCTATTTAAATTATAATAATAAATAGGTGGTTTAATTATGGATAAAAAAAGAATAATTGGAATAATATTAGGAGTTGTTTTAGTTTTATTAGTAGGTTTAAAATTTTATTTAAATTATCAAGACAATCAAAAAAAAGAAGAACCTCAAACTGAAGAAAGAAAACCTACTGCCGATTCTAAAGCTTTTAAAGAACAATATGAATCTTTAAATGGTACTAAAAATAGTAGTGATAAAGATTATTTAACTGTTTCTATTGCCGAAAATAACCCCGTAACAATCAAAACAGATGAAGAGATTTTAGATGTACTTAATAATGGTACAGGCGTAATTTACTTTGGTTTTAATTCTTGTCCATGGTGCCGTAGCTTAGTAGAAACTTTACTTCAAAGTATTGATGACAATAATATTAATAATTTATATTATGTTGATATAAAAGATATTCGTTCAACTTATGAAGTAAAAAATAAAAAACTAAAAGAAACTAAAAAAGGAACGGAAAGTTATTATGAAATACTTGAAAAGCTAGATGAATATTTAACAGAATACACAATTACTGAAAATAAAAAAGAATATGATACTAAAGAAAAAAGACTTTATGCTCCAACTGTTGTAGCTATTAAAAATGGTGAAATTGTTGGCTTTCATGAAGGAACAGTAGACAGCATGGAAGATCCCTATCTAGGCCTAACTTCTTCCGAGAAAAAAGAATTATCCAAAATATTTACTGATATTTTCAAAGATTTAAAAGATAATACTTGTAAAGATGAACGTGGTTGTTAATCACGTTTTTTTTAAATAAAAAAAGCCTAAGCTTCTTCAATAAACGTTTTACTTTTATGCGGCTCATCAAAAAATAACCCTTCATAATTCTTTTGCCTTAAAACTTCATAAACTGCAATTGCAACTGAATTTGATAAATTAAGAGCTCTAACATTATCCGTCATAGGAATTCTATAGCATCTCTCAATATATGGCTTTAATATTTCTCTTGGTATACCCGTAGATTCTTTTCCAAATATTAAATAAATATTATCTTTTATTATTTCATAATTAGGAGTTGAATGCGGCTTATGTCCATAACGTGTAAAGAAAAAATATTCTCCCTTATTTTTATCAAAAAACTCTTCTATATTTTCATATACAAAATATTTACATTTATCAATATAATTAACTCCACTTCTTTTAATATATTTTTCATCTAAACTAAAACCTAAGGGTTTAATTAAATGTAAAGTAGTATTAGTTGCAACACAAGTTCTCATAATATTACCAGTATTTCCTGGTATTTCGGGCTCAAATAAAACAACATTTAACATTTTATCACGTCTTTCCACCAAAAATTATAAAACATAATCCCTAATTTGTAAACAAATTGCCTTGCATAATTCCAACTATTAAGATATAATAAATATCAATTAAAGAAAGGATAATTAAAATGCAAATATTTACTAAAAAAATAAAAAATAAAAGTATCGATACAATAAATCATAATATAGTAAGTAATATAATTGGTGAAAAAAAATATCTTGGCTTAAAAGAGAATACACCTTTAACAAAAAACTATTATGATATAGAATATTTAGGAAATGATCACTATGCTGTATGTGAACTTAAATTTGATGAAGAAAAGTACTTAAGTTATGATTATTACCAATATCAATACGAAAAACAATCAGTTAATTTTTCATTTAAATGGGGAGTAATAAAAATAAATAGAAATGCCTCTGGTGAAATAATGCCATTTCAAGAAACCTTAATATTTCCCTTTGTATATGACAGAATTTCTCCTAATAATGAAAATACTGCAACTGCTTATGCTTCTAATCATTTAACCTATTTAGATTTCGACCAAAATAGAAACTATGGCAAACAATTATGTCCTGTAATCCTTGACCATGCTGCTCCCTTCAATACCAATTTTGAAGGTTTTGCCGAATGCAGTATAAACGGAAAAGTAGGGTATTTACCTCGCAATATAAAAAGTTTGGGTTACATCGATGAAAGTTATTTATTAAGTTATGAACAAGTATTATCACTAATACATAATAAACCTAGCATTCCAACTTTAAATCTCTATCGTTTTTTAACTAAAGAAAAAACATATGAACCTTTAACTAGAAAAAGAATACCACACATTTAATGGTATTTTTTTATTGCGATTATCCAATATTTAAGATATAATATCTAAGAGGTAATAAAAAATGGCAGAGAAATTAGCAAAAAGTGTTGTAAGTATATTTGGAAGTATCACTAGCATTTGGTGGGGTAAATATTTAGTAATGTTTATTATATCTATAATGCCTATTCTTGAACTTAGAGGGGGATTAATCGCCGCCGCATTAATGGATGCCCCAATGCTTCCCAGTTTTATTGTTTGTTTTTTAGGCAATATTTTGCCTATACCTTTTATCTTATGGTTTATAACTAAAATATTTGATTATTTTAAAAAAAGAGGTAAAACTATTGGCAAAATAGTTACTAAAATAGAAAAAAAAGCAAATAGTAAAAAAGATCAAATAGAACGCTTAAAATATTTAGGATTAGTTTTATTTGTAGGGATTCCACTTCCTGGAACTGGTGCTTGGACAGGCTGCCTAATCGCATCATTACTCGGCATGGATAAGAAAAAATCGTGTCTTGCGGCTATACTAGGTGTTATTATGGCTGGCATAATTATGTTAATATTTAGTTATGGTATTTTAGGAGGTATATTAAAATGACAACCATTTATTTAATCAATAATGGACTAACTATGAATAATTTAATTTTTGATAATACAGAAACATTAGAAAGTAAAAGAGAAAAAAGGATTTTAAGTATAGAAGGAGAAGAAGAAAGCAAAGCTTTAGCTCAAAGTAAAATTTTACAAACAGTTAACGAAATATATACATCTAACTATGTTATGAGTATAGCAACCGCTAAATATTTAGCCTGTGAACTAGGTTTAGATATCAATATTAAAAAAGAATTAGGCGAACGTATAATAGGTAATCTAGGCGATAAAAAAATTCGTATGGTAAATGAAATGCAAGAAAATGATTTTAATTATAAATTAAATGGAGGCGAATCATTAAATGATGTTAAAAGAAGAATGCTAAAAGTTATAAATACCATATTAGAAAAAGAGGAAGATAAAACAATCGCTCTATTTACCCATAATGTTGCTATCACGAGTTTACTCACTGAATATTGTGAAAAAGGCTTCAACCTAGATAATCGTCTAATCTTAAACTATCATGATGATTCTATAATAGATGGTGCTTGGGATGGTATAAAAGTTATAGAGCTAATATTTGACAAACAAAAACTTATTGATATTAAAAGAAGAAAATAACCAAACAAAACAAGTAATGAAGTAAAAATTACTTGTTTTTATATACTCTAAATTATAGTTTAATTTAACTATTTTAAATCGTTATCTATTTTTTTCATATTTTCAATCGCATAATAACAAGCAGAACAAACAAATCCATTAAAACTATACTCTTTTTTAGTTTTACCTTTATTAGCATCTTTAACAATTTTAGTAATAGTATTATATAAATCCTCATCAAATCTAATACTTTTAATAACATTACTATTCTTAGATTTTTTAAATACAAAATTATTCACAAAGCTACCTCCTAACTTATTATTTTTATAACACAAAAACAATTTTAAATATATAACCACATTTGTAACACAAAAAAGGTTACATTTTTATTGACTAATAAAAAATATTTAATTATAATAATTATAAAAATAGGAGTTGATTATAATGCCTAAAGAAGCAAAAAAATTATTTATAGTAGAGGGAATAGTGTTACTAATAGTAGTATTTATTGGAATAAGTTATGCTTTTTTATCAACCGGAGGAAAACAAGATTTAGCCAATACTTTTACAAGTGGATGTTTAAGTATAACCATAGATAATGAATCATCTTCAATTAATCTTAATAATGAATACCCAATTACTGATATAGAAGGACTTAATAAAGAAGGCTATACTTTTACAATTAAAAATAATTGTGATAAACCATCTTATTATCAAATAAACTTAGAAAGTTTAAATCAAAGTTATAATTCTTTAAATGCTAATTATGTTAGAGTGTCCCTCTCAAGTGATACTATGGATAATCTAATAACTAAACTAGGAGAAAATACACCTACAGAACATATGATAGAAGGAGCATATGAAGCTTTTAATTTATATAATGGACAAATAGATGCCAGTGCCACTAAAGAATTTACTTTAAAAGAATGGCTAGATTATGATACCACGGTAGAACAGGGAGCGAGTAAAACATATACTTCTCAAATAAACGTTATAGCAACTAGTATAGAAAGTGAAAAGAACGCAGAAATAAAGTTTAATAAAAAAGGATTAGAATTAACCGGAACTATAACAGGAGCAGCAAATACAGCATTATATTGTACCTCAACAGAAAATAAATGTGAACCAGATAAAACTGCAGAAATAACCGATAAAACAATCAAAATAACATTAGAAGATAAAGAAGAAGAACAAATCGTGTGTACTAAACTAGATGAAGGAAAAGTAATATGCAGTAATCCTATCACATCAGGTTATTGTCCTAAAGGTGCAACAGCGTGTGAAATAATTCTTGCAGACAATATAGTTCATACTGAAACACCAAATTTTGATAAAACAAGTTGTGAAAATGGCTGTAAAGAATCAACAAATGGAATATATATAGGAGAAGAAAATAACTCCTCAACATATTATTTTAGAGGAACAGTAAAAAATAATTATTTCTACTTTGCAGGAATGTATTGGCGAATAATCAGAATAAATAGTGATGGATCAATCAGATTAATATATAATGGAACCGAGGCAAATTCAACAGGAGAAAATACCCAAATAGAAAAATCAACATTTAGTATCGATAACAAAACGTATAACGATAATGCCTATGTAGGATATATGTATGGAGAAGCATTATCAGAGACTACTCCTGAAATAGAAAAATATAATAAAACTCACGCCAATCTAAATGATAGCGGAATTAAAAAAACACTTGATGAATGGTATGAAACAAATATAAAAAATAATTATGAACAATATATTAACATGGATGCTGGCTTTTGTGGAGATAGATCACCATATGTATATGATGAAATAACAAAAGATTCAATACCAGACCAAAACAATTATGGCATTGGTAAAATAAATACATATTATGGGGGATACTTTAGAATTAATATAAGTCCTAGAAATCCAAGTTTTAATTGTGGACAAGCAAATGATTTGTATACAGTAAATAATAATAGAACAAGAAAAGGAAACAAAGCATTAAAAAATCCAGTAGGATTGATAACAGTTGATGAAGTATCTTTTGCAGGTGGCTTAAATACAGAAAGAAATCAATTTTACTGGTTATATACCGGAGCAACATATTGGACTATATCCCCACAAAGCTTCTCAGGATCAGGAGGTATATTTCGCGTATATTCTGACGGTACCATTGCTACTGATAGTGTAACCGCGTCATGGGGTGTCCGTCCAGTCATAAATCTAAAAGCAGACTTAAATTTAATTGGGGATGGTACTACAGATAACCCATATCAAATTGTAGATAAAAATATAAAAGAAGCAGGAGAATCAGTATTAGCAAGTCGTGTAATAGAACAAGGACAAGAAAGTTTTAATGGAGTGGATACTTCATCCCATCAAAAAAATAATAAATCAGTCATGTACACAGCAGAAGATGACTATGGCAGCAGCTATTATTTTAGAGGAGCAGTAAATGATAATTGGGTTAAATTTGGTCAAACAAGCGATGAACAAGATATATGGTGGCGAATAATTCG
>CANPYU010000057.1 GCA_947588665.1 uncultured Bacilli bacterium
ACTGTAGGCTCTAATAATCTATCATCAAAATTAGGGGCAAATTTAACAGTATTTTTCTCTAAATCTCCCAAAAGCTCATTACTAATTTTAGCAAGTCTCGCCTCAGTATAACGATAAGCTGCCGCAGGGTCTCCATCCATTGAACCATTATTACCTTTCATATCTACTAATATGGCATTTTGCTTCCACCACTGACTCATTCTAACCATGGCATCATATACTGAAGAATCTCCATGAGGATGATATTTACCTAAAACATCTCCCACTGTCGCTGCACTTTTAACATACTTTTTATCATAAGTATTACCCGCTTTATACATTGCATATAAAATTCTTCTTTGAACTGGTTTTAATCCATCTCGAACATCAGGAATTGCTCTATCTTGAATAATCTCCTTTGCATAAGACCCAAATCTTAATCCCATTATTTCTTCTAAAGCATAATCTTCTATTCTTTTTAATACGTTATCTTGCATAATCTTCACCTTAAATTATTTTAACATAAAAAAAGGACTAAAGAAATAGTCTTTACACCTTTTCATGTAAAGTTACTCTAATCCTTCAATATTCTAAGTGTATTTAAAATTGTAATTAAAGTTACTCCTGTATCGGCAAAAACAGCCATGGCCATTGAAGTAAGACCCAATGTTGCTAATATTAATATCAAAAGTTTTACTCCAATTGCAAATATTAAATTCATCATAATAATTTTTTTAGTTTTATAAGCAATATTAAGAACTTTTATTATTCCTTCTAAATTATCATTCATAAGAACTACATCACTTGCATTAATTGCACTGTTAGTCCCAATTTCACCCATGGATATTCCTACATCAGCCCCCAAAAGTGAAGGAGTATCATTAATACCATCTCCAACAAATATCACTTTATGTTCTTTTTTAATATTCATTAATTCCTGATATTTCTGGTCTGGCAGTAAACTTGATTTATAACTTAAACCCAACTTATTAGCAATCATTTTAGCAAAAGACTCATTATCTCCAGTAAGCATAACAGAATTAATATTATATTCTTTTAATTTATTAATAACTTTTTTAGCATTATCTTTAATATTATAATTAAATATTAACCCGGCCACTACTTCTTCATTAACACTTAAAAATACATTAGCTTTTTCATTTGTTTTAACAAATTTATTCGAACCAACTTTAATATTATCTCTACCTACTTTATAACTAATACCTAAACCCACTTCTTCTTTAAAATCTTTAACTTTACTTAAATCAATATCTTTTTCATATTCACTTAATAGCACTTTTCCAATCGGATGATTACTAAAACTTTCTCCTAAAATAATTAAATTAAGTATTTTATCTTCATCATATTTATCATTATAAATATTTATTTTATCTAATTTAAATGACCCACTTGTAAGTGTTCCCGTTTTATCAAACACAATGGTATCACATTTAGTTAAAGCATCCAAAAAATTACTTCCTTTAACTAACACTTTAGCCCTCGAACTAGCTCCAATTCCCGCGAAATAACTTAAAGGAACCGATATAGCAATAGCACATGGACAAGAAATAACCAAAAATGTTAAAGCCCGGTATAAACTATCTTCTAATGGAACTTTAAAAAATAATGGTAAAGACACACCTATAATAATGGCAATTAATAAAACTAAAGGTGTATATATTTGTGCTATTTTCGAAACTGTTGTCTCTGTTTTAGCTTTATTATTGGTCGCATTTATAGTAAGCTCAAATATTTTATAAGCTGTACTATCATAATAATCATGAGTTACTTTAATTTCTATTACCTCTCCCATATTTATTGACCCCGATAAAACTTTATCCTGAAAACCAACTTTAGCTAAAACCGACTCTCCTGTCAATTTAGAAGTATCAAGAACAGTTTCTCCTTTAATAATTACTCCATCTGTGGGAATTGCTTCTCCTTTTTTAACCACCACTACATCATTAACTTTTAATTCTTCTGCTTTAACATCGGTAATATTTTTACCATATTTTTTATGTGCATATTCAAGTTTTAAATCTAATAAATCCGTAATTGCTCTTCTACTTTTACCGACTGCTCTATCTTCCAGTATTTTTCCAATCACATATAATAATACCACCATTAATCCTTCATGATGTTCTCCTAAAAGATAAGCACCCACTGCCGAAATAGTAATAAGCATATTTTCATCAATATTATGACTTTTAATTACTTTAGTTATTGCTTTAATAACAGTTTTATAAAGAAGTAATCCATAAGCTAATATTAGTAATATCTCTTTTAGAAAATCAACTTTAATTATCAAACTTAATAATAAAGAGATAATAGCTAAAATAAGTCTTACTACTTCATAATCTTTTTGATTATCATTTTCTTTATTTTCCCTAACTATTACATTAGGTTCAATACTCTTAATTATCTCTCTTATCTCTTTAAAAGGATTATTAATATCCGTCTTAAAACTAAGAGTTAAAGTATTAAAATTAACTATAACATCATGATAATTACTATTACCTCTTATTGCATCTTCTATTTTTTTAGCACAATTAGCACAATCAAGTTTATTTAAATAATATTTATAACTCTTCAACATGTTCACGTCCTATCTCAAATAATTTAATTACATGTTCATCTTCTAAACTGTAATATACAACCTTACCCACTTTTCGACTCTTAACCAATTTTGCTTGTTTTAATATTCGCAGTTGATGCGATATTGCCGAAGGTGTACTATTTGTAATAAATGCCAAATCATTTACACATAGTTCACTTAATTTTAAAGCATATATAATCTTTATTCTTGTACTATCTCCAAATATTTTAAAACACTCAGCAATATCAAACAAAATCTCATCATTAAGCATTTTCTTTTTAACTTTTCTTGCTAAAGTCTCATTTATGCAACTACAACTTAAACATTCACATTCCCTCATAACAAAGCTCCTTATCTGAATAATTGTTCATATATTTAATTATATGCTTCTTCTAAAAATATGTCAACAAAAAAGAGCTAACTTGCTCTATAATCATCTTCCATTGTAAATACAATATTTTCTTCTATCCAATCTTTTCTAGGTTCAACCTTATCTCCCATCAAAACCGATACTCTTTTTTCCGCCAAAGCAGCATCATATATATTTACTCTAATTAAACTTCTAGTATCGGGATTCATAGTCGTATCCCAAAGTTCCTCGGCATTCATCTCTCCTAAACCTTTATTACGTGATATATCTGGTTTACCGGCATTATCCGATACAATTTGAAATCTTTCTTCATCAGAATACGCATAAAAATGCTTTTTCCCATAATCAATCTTATATAAAGGCGGTTTAGCAATATAAAGTTTTCCCGCTTCAATTAAAGGTCGCATAAATCTATAAAAGAATGTTAAAAGAAGTATTTGAATATGGGAGCCATCAACATCAGCATCAGTCATAATTATTACTTTATCATAATTAGAGTCTTTAGCTTCAAACTCTGGTCCAACTCCCGCCCCAATCGTATGAATAATTGTATTAATTTCTTCATTCTTTAATATATCTGAAACATTTGCTTTCTCGGCATTAATAACTTTACCTCTTAAAGGCAAAATTGCTTGAAAACGTCTATTTCTTCCTCCTTTAGCCGAACCTCCAGCACTATCTCCTTCTACTAAAAATAATTCATTTAACTTCGGATTTTTAGTTGATGCTGGGGCAAACTTACCTGACAAATTTTTTTCTAACTTATTCTTACCCTTTCCATTACGAGCTTCTTCTCTTGCTTTTCTAGCAGCCTCTCTAGCAAGCTTACTTTTACTTGCTTTATTAATAATATTTAAAGCCACTTCTTTATTTTCCTCTAAAAAGAACTTCAAATTTTCATAAGTTATCGCATCAGTTATACTTCGTGCCTCCGGTGTTCCAAGCTTACCCTTAGTTTGACCTTCAAATTGTAATAATGCCTCTGGTATCTTCAAATTAATGACAGCACTTAATCCTTCTCTAACATCACTACCTTCAAATGTGGCATCTTTTCCCTTTAATATATTATTATTTTTAACATAATCATTAAAAGCTTTAGTTATTCCCGTTTTAAATCCTACTTCATGAGTTCCCCCATCAATAGTTTTAACATTATTAACAAATGACAAAATATTTTCATTATATGTATCCGTATATTGCAGTGCTACATCTACTTCAATCCCATTTTTAGAAGCTGCAAAATTAATAACTTTACACAAAGTCTCTTTATCTTCATTCATATATTCCACAAAATTAACAAGCCCATTTTCATAATGAAACTTAGCTTCTTTTCCACTTTCTTCATCACTAACTTCAATAGTTACATTAGGAATTAAAAAAGCACTTTCCTGCATTCTTTCTGTTATAGTTGTATATGAAAATTGACAATTTTTAAATATTTCATAATCAGGTAAAAAAGTTACAATAGTCCCAGTTTTATTCGTAGTTCCAATCTTTTTTAAAGGACTTTCTACTTCTCCTCCATTACAAAAACGAATATTACTTATTTCTCCATCTCTATAAATTATTACATCCATTTTTTTAGATAATGCATTAACAACTGAACCACCTACACCATGAAGTCCTCCACTTACTTTATAGTTACCTTCTTCAAATTTACCTCCAGCATGTAAAACCGTATAAATAACCTCCGGTGTTGACTTACCAGATTCATGCATCCCTGTAGGTACTCCTCGTCCATTATCCGCGATTGTAATACTTCCATCTTTATGTAATACTATTTTAATATGATTACCATAACCATTAATTATCTCATCAATCGAATTATCAACAATTTCCCACACCAAATGATGTAGTCCTCTCTTATCAGTAGAACCAATATACATTCCAGGTCTTTTTCTAACTGCCTCTAATCCCTCTAAAATCTTAATTGATGATGCATCATATTTATTTTCTTTTGCCATTTTATACTCACCTTAACCCATTATAACAAAAAAAAAGAAAAATGTAAAACAAGTTAACATTATTTTACATCTAATTTCTAAACTCCCGAATTAAAACTTTATTTTCTTCAATAACATTTTCACTAACAACTTTACTCTTATCCCCACTAAAAAGATAATTGCCATACAACATAGCTAAATCATATCTTTTATTAATATTATATTTATTTAAAATATCTAATCTTTCCTCTAAACTAAAATCATAATTAGTTATAAAATAATTAGTATAAATAGAACCTATTTCCATAAATTTTAAAGACCAATTATGCTTTATCTCTACCTTTTCTTCTAAAGCAATTTTTATTACTTTATCTATATCATTTACCAAAAACTTATCATTATGTAAAACTAAATAACTAAAAAATTCTTCTTTCATCTCTATATTCTGCTCTTTAAAAATTTTATAAGAAATATATGTTAAATAATTTTTATCTATCGCCTGAAAAAGAACCGGTAAATATAGAAACTTAGAAATATATTTATCTAAAATTTGATAATTATAAGAACAAATTGTCTTACTTAACCAATAAATAGTTAAATAATCATTCTGGTATAAATAAATCTTTTCTGCTAAATAATTGTAATCTTCCTCTATTAACCCCTTAGAAGTTAACCCATTCATAAATTCATCTAAATACAAATTAACTTCCTTAGAGTTATCTATATTTATATCTCTATATTTAACAAATAAACTGTCTAAGATTGCATCTAAAATCTCTTTTTTATTATTCTTATTTCTAAAAGAATATAAAAGTTCAATATCATCATTATAATAAGGCGAAAAATATAAATATTTTTTAATATCTTCATAAGAAAAATACATAAAAACTAATTTATTTAAATATTTTGCTAAAAATGAATATTCGCTCTTACAATCTAAAATTAAATTCATATCTTTAAACTTAACTAAAGCTTCTGCTAATGTTTCGGGAAAAATATTACTATAACCTAAAACTAAATTCTTTAGTGAATTCTTGTCTTTAATACGAAAAATATATTTTTTAATATATTTAGCATCACTATCCCCTCCTGTAATATAATATTTGGGAAAATAAATATCCCCATAAACTTTCATATAATTGATAATAAAATCATAAAGATAAGCATCAGGCATTGTCTGAAAATAAAGACTATCATCTAAAAACTTAGGACTTGGATTATAAAACGCTACATAAATATAATCAAAAATTACAAAAGGTTTCTTTCTTCCTTCAATAAAAGGATGATTTAAATATTCTCTAATAAACTTTTTTAACTTTAGATTACTAACATGATTTAAATAATCAGGATGATTTCTTAAAAATTCATCAACTTTCTCTATTCCTTGATATTTTAACATTAAACTTAAAAGCATGCTTTTCACCTCAACAAAAATATTCTATCATTTTAAAATATATCAAACAATATAATTATTGCATTTTCATAAATTTTTGGTATAATAAATTTGTGATTTAATATGAAAAAAACAATTTTAACTATTATTTTAGGAATTATTGGCACAATGGGAGTGTTGGGTATCACCATTGGTGGAATGTACTTATTCACAGAAAATTCTAATGTTGAAGCTAAGACTAAAAGCCTAAACCAAAATGAAGCATCAACCAACCGTCAAGAAGAAGTAATTGAAACTAACTCTGAAAATAACAATTCTAGTATCATCTATCAATCATCTACAGAAAATAATAATGAAAATGTTAATTCTATGAATAACAAAGTTACTGTTTATATTTTCCGTGGTGAAGGATGTCCTCATTGTACTGCTGCCGAAGCCTATTTTAAATCTATTATTGATAACTATGATTACTTAGACGTTAAAATGTATGAAACATGGAAAAATACTAATAATGAAAAATTAAAAGAAGAAGTATGCCAAAATTTAAACAATATTAGTTGCCGTGGTGTTCCTCTAATCATTATTGGTAATTATCATCTAAATGGTTTCAACGAAAGATTTACTGAAGAACTTCAAACTCAAATTAAAAATGCTCATGAAAGTACCAACTATACTGATATAGTTGCTAAAACAATTAAAGATAATCCTAATCTCACAATTGTTGAAGAAAACTTAAAAAATAGCTAACAAGCTATTTTTAATTTCTTTTATTTTCACTAATTAATTCTATATCTACAGTTAATTGTTTAATTCGCTCAATTATTCTTCT
>CANPYU010000058.1 GCA_947588665.1 uncultured Bacilli bacterium
TAGAACATTACTTGAAAATGTTGGTTTTAAAGTAAGAGATGGGAAGAATAATGATTTTAGAATTGAAACAGAGAGAATAGGTATGGATGAAGCATATTTATTTGCAACTAAAATTGCTCAGTTTATTCCAGATGTTAGTATTGTTGAGGAAATAAGATTAAGTGAAGAAGAAGCATTTAAGTTTTTGCCAGCAGGTTCTTTGAGAGAGGGCATGCTAATTCCGGTGTTTAATGGGGATAAAATAATTGAAGATGAAATAGTAAAGATAGATAGTTATAATTATAAAGGAGTAGTTTATGATATATCTATTCCTACAACTAGAAATTATGTTGCTAATGATATTTGTGTGCATAATTGTATTTATGCTTTTAGAGGGGCTAATTTTAGAAATATACTTAATTTTGAGAAAGATTATAAAGATACACATGTGGTACGTTTAGAGCAAAATTATCGAAGTACAAAAAATATTTTAGATGCGGCTAATTCGGTAATTAAAAATAATAAAGAACGAAAAGATATGGAATTATTTAGTAATCTGGGTGATGGAGTTAAAGTTAAATATTTAAGAAGTTATGATGAAAAACATGAAATTTCTTTGATTGTAGATGAGATTAAGACTTTACTAGATGAAGGTTATAATTATGGGGATATTGCGATATTTTATAGGACAAATGCTCAATCAAGAAATGTAGAAGAAGTGCTACTTAAAAGTGGAATTCCCTATAAAGTTGTAGGTAGTTATTATTTCTATAATCGAAAAGAAATCAAAGATTTATTATGTTATTTAAGACTGATAAATAATAGTAGTGATGATATAAGTTTAAGAAGGATTATAAATGTGCCAAAAAGAAAAATTGGACCTAGAAGTATTAATGCTCTTGAAGAGAAGGCGCGTAGTTTAAATGTTTCGATGTTTGAGGCAATAGAGGGGGATAAAGAATTAGAATTTAAGAATTTAATAATTGAATTACAGAATGATGCTCTTAATTTATCTTTAACAGAGTTAATAGATGATGTTTTAGATAAAACAGGAATAAAAGCTGAATTAGAAAAAGATAAAACTTTAGAAAATGAACTTAGATTAGAAAACTTGATGGAATTTAAGAGTATTACAGCATCATTTGAGGCAAGAACTGGTTCAGTTAATTTAGGTGATTTTTTAGATGAAATAAGTTTAATTGCCGATATTTCTGACCATCAAGAAGATGGTAATGCGATTACTATAATGACTTTACATAGTGCTAAAGGTCTTGAATTTCCAATCGTGTTTATAACAGGAATGGAAGAAGGAATATTTCCTCATTCGAATGCCTTTTTAGATGGTGATGATGGGATAGAAGAAGAAAGAAGACTATGTTATGTTGGTTTTACAAGAGCTAAAGAAAGATTATATCTTACTAATGCTAAAAAAAGAATGCTTTATGGTAAAACTTCTGTAAATGTGCCATCGAGATTTATTAATGAAGTAACTAAAGATGTATTAGAAATTAGTAATTTAAGTATTAAAGAAGAGAAGTTTGTTAGTAAAGATGATATGTATACGGATGAAGTTGTAGATTATAAAAAGGGTGATCTGGTTGTACATACTATTTACGGTAAAGGGGTTATTACAGATGTTGATGATAGGTTTGCAACTATTGCTTTTGCGAAAAACTTTGGAGTTAGAAAATTAATGAAAAATCATAAAGGATTAAAGAAATTACAATAGAAGTTTAAAAGACTTCTTTTTTTCTTATAGATATAATGTTATAATTAAATTGGTGAAGAAAATGAAAACATTAGTAGTAATGGCCGCGGGTATTGGGAGTCGTTTTGGAGGTTTAAAACAAATTGAGCCAGTAGGTCTTAACGGAGAATTTATTATTGATTATTCAGTTTATGATGCTAAAAAAGCAGGATTTGAAAGAATAGTTTTTGTTATTAAAAAAGAATTAGAAAATATTTTTAAAGAGACAATTGGGAAGAGAATAGAAAATAAAATAGATGTAAAATATGCTTTTCAAGAGATAGATGATATTCCAGAAAAATACAAATATTTAGCAGATTTAAGAAAGAAACCTTGGGGGACAGTTCAAGCAGTGTTATTTGCTAAAGATTATGTAGATGGAGATTTTGTAGTTATAAATGCGGATGATTTTTATGGGTATGATTCGTATGTTAAAGCAATTAATTTTTTAGAGAATAATCATGATGATAATGTTTATGCATCAATTAATTTTCCTTTTAATATTACTGCTTCGAAATTTGGCAGTGTTAAACGGGCTGTATGTTTTCCTAATTTTGGGAATGTTGAGAAATTAGTGGAGAGTAAAATAACTCTTAATGATAATGATGCTTTATGTGAGCCATTAGATGGAAGTATGAGTTTTAAAATAGAAATTAATCATCCAGTTGCGGTTAATATGTTTGTTTTTAAGAATAGTTTTTTTAAATATTTAGAAGAATATTTTAATAATTATTTTAAACATGATGAAGAATATGTATTAAAAAATGAGATATTACTTCCGGATTTGATTAAAGATAAACTTGAAAGTAAAGAGATTGTGTTAAAAAGTGTTTTATCTAACAGTAAATGGTTAGGTGTTACTTATAGAGATGATTTAGAGGGAATAAAAGCAAGTATTAAGGAATTAATAGAGAAAGGAGAGTACCCAAAAGATTTGTGGGGATAATGATGGAAGAGATAAAGAAAAGAATTGATGAATTAACCGAAATATTAAAGAAAGCAAATTATGAGTATTATAATCTTGATAATCCAAGTATTACTGACCAAGAATATGATAAATATTTAAGAGAATTAATTAATTTAGAAGAAAAATATCCAGAATATGCTGACCCTAATAGTCCGACTAAAAGAGTTGGAGGAGAAGCTATTGATAGTTTTAGAAAAGTGCAGCATAAAATTCCAATGATTAGTTTAGCTAATGTTTTTAATGAAGAAGAAATTAGAGATTTTACTGGGAGAATTAAAAATGCAGGATTTAAGCCTGATTATGTGTGTGAGCTTAAGATTGATGGTCTTAGTGTATCACTTCATTATGAACATGGTAAGCTTGTTTATGCGGCAACGAGAGGAGATGGAATAACGGGTGAAGATATAACTCATAATGTAGTTACAATTAAAACTGTTCCTTTAGATTTAAAAAGAGATATAGATATTGAAGTTCGAGGAGAAATCTATATGAATAAAGCTACTTTAGAAAAGTTAAATAGAGAAAGAGAATTAAAGGGAGAGGCAAAACTACAAAATGTGCGAAATGCGGCGGCTGGTTCAATTAGACAATTAGACCCTAAGATTGCGGCTAAAAGACACTTAGATACATGGATTTATCATTTACCTAATCCTTTAGATTATGGGATAAAAACCCATTATGAAGCTTTAGAATTTATGAAAGAATTAGGATTTAAAGTTAATTCCGCTTCAAAATTGGTGCATAATGAAGAAGAAATAATGGAGTATATTAAAGAATATACAGAAAAAAGAAGTAGTCTACCTTATGAAATTGATGGAGTAGTAATTAAAGTTAATAATATTCATATGCAACAAGAGCTTGGTTCAACTGTAAAATATCCTAGATGGGCTACCGCGTATAAATTTCCGGCGGAAGAAGTTTTAACTAAGTTAGTTGATATTAAGTTTACAGTAGGAAGAACCGGTCAGATAACTCCTAATGCAGTATTAGAGCCAGTTTTAGTTATGGGTTCTACTATTTCAAGAGCAACTTTACATAATGAAGATTATTGCCGAGAATTAGATTTAAGAATTGGCGATATTGTTTCAATTAAAAAAGCAGGAGATGTTATTCCGGAAGTAGTGGAACCTAAATTGGATAGAAGAACAGGCAGTGAAATACCTTTTAAAATGATAGATAAATGTCCTATATGTGGAAGTACTCTAGTAAAAAAGGGAAATGTAGATTATTTTTGTGTTAATAAAGATTGTCCTAAACAAAATATTGAAGGTTTAATTCATTTTGCTAGTCGTAATGCGATGAATATTGATGGTTTAGGTGATGAAATAATTGAGGATTTTTATAATGAAGGGTTTCTTAAGACTATTCCAGATTTTTATAATTTAATAAACTTTAGAGAAGAAATTACCGAATTAGAAGGTTATGGGGCTAAAAAAGTTAGTAATATAATAGTGGCTATAGAAGAAAGTAAAAAAAATAGTTTAGAAAGATTAGTTTTTGGTTTAGGTATAAATGGAATTGGAGCTAAGAATGCTAAATTACTTGCTAGTACTTATAAAACTATGGATAATTTAATCGGGGCTACTTATGATGATTTAGTAGATATTAGAGATATTGGAGAAATTCTGGCTCAAAATATTGTTAGTTTCTTTAAAAATGAAAATAATTTAAAAACAATAGATGCTTTAAAAAATATCGGAGTTAATATGAATTATATTGGAGAAGAAATTAAATATAATGAACTTATTACTGATAAAAAATTTGTTATTACAGGCACAATTAGTTTTATGGGAAGAGATGAAATTAAAGCTTTATTAGAGTCTTTTGGTGGTAAAACTGTTGATAGTGTCAGTAAAAAGACTGATGTAGTAATTGTGGGGGAAGCACCGGGAAGTAAATATGATAAAGCAAAAACTTTAGGCATTGAAATTTGGGATGAGGCTAAATTTAAAGAAATAGTGGATAGTTTAAGTTGAAATGTAGATAATTTGTAAATTATTTACATTTTTGATTGTATAATTTTGTAAATAAATTTTAAATTGCGAGAATATGTAATTAATGGTATAATAATGAAGATAAGAGGCGATTTAATGAAAAGATTAAAAAGATTTTGGCAAGAAAATAGTGTACTCTTGGTACTATTTC
The DNA here is from genome assembly GCA_947588665.1 of uncultured Bacilli bacterium. The sequence continues at coordinate 4,839 of CANPYU010000058.1, forward strand.
TTATTTTAGTAGCGTGTTTGATTGCTATTTCAATTGTCGTATTTACATATTTTGTAGGAGATGCTAGTTCAAAATATGGTGATAGATTAGAAGGAATTGAAAATCATCCTTTTGATAAAGCGATGCAAAAAGAGATGATAGCTAAGATTAAAGAAGATGAAGCAGTTTTAGATGTTAAAATTGAATCTTCAGGTAAAGTTATATATATTACAATTAGTTATGCACCAAAGACTACTTTAGTGGAAGCACAAAGTAAAGCTTTAGCGTCATTAGATAATATTGATGCCGATGTTTTAGGTTTTTATGATATACAATATTTGATTGAGGCTGATGCCACAGAAGAGACTGAAGGATTTAAATTAATGGGATCTCATAATGTTAATGGTACGGGTGGCATTGTTTGGAATAATAATACAGTATTTAAAACAGATGATGAGGATACAAAAAAGTAGGTAATTTTTATGAAAACTAAAAAAAATGTTATTATTGGAGTAGGGGTTATATTATTAATTGTTATTACATGTTTAGTTACTTATAATATTTTAACGGATAACAATAAACTTACCGCGGCAGAAAAAAGGTGGATTAATAATAATATCAATACAGTACAAAATATTAATGTTGTAAATGATGTTAATATATTTGGAAATACAGGATCGGGAGTATTTTATGATTTTATTAATGATTTAGAGTTGGAGTATAAATTACAACTTAATCCGGTTACTTTTAATTATGGTGATGTTACTAGTGGACTTACTTTAGGGGTTAAAACAGATTTACAGAATAATGATAAAGTTTTTTATGAAGATCATTTTGTTTTAGTTAGTAAAAATAATGAGATAATTGCTAATTATGAAGATTTTGCAAAAAAAAAGATTGGGATTATTAATAATAATTTGAATTATATAAGTAGTTTTCTTACTAATGTAAAAGAAATTTCTTTAACTAGTTATGATAGTAGGGAAGAATTACTTCAAGCAATGGATGATAATAGTGAAATAAATTATATGTTAGTTCCTTTAACTATGTATTTAGATGAGATATTAAAAAATAATTATTATATAATTAATCATTTATCAGATGTAAAACTTTATTATACAATTAATGGTGTTAATAATGATACTTTAACTAGTATTATAAATAAATATTATAATAATTGGAAGAATGATAACTTAGATGAGTATTTTAAAAGAGCAGAATTTAATTTGTTTGTTAATTCTTTAAATATTAGTGAAACTGAAGTTGATGCGATGCAAAGTGTAACTTATAATTATGGCTTAATAAATAATAGTCCTTATGAAGTTCTTATGAGTGGTAATTATGGGGGAATAGTGGCGATGTATTTATATGATTTTAGTCACTTTAGTAATATTGAATTTAATTATACTAAATATAGAAATTTAAATAATTTTAAAAAAGCTATAAATAAAGGAGATATTGATTTATATTTTAATTATTATAATATAAGTGATAATTATCATGAAATAGATTCTAAAATATTAGTAGAATATAGTATAGTTGCTAATAGTAGCAATGGGGTAGTTGTTAATTCTGTTAATAGTTTAGTTAATGAAACAGTTTATGTAGAAGAAAATAGTTTTTTATATAGTTTTTTAAGTAATTATAAAGGAATAGATATTAAGACTTATAAAAATGAAAGGGATTTAAAGAAACTTAATAATAAAGATGTTATTATCTTAATAGATAGAAATATTTATAATTTATATTCAGGTAAAGAGCTTTCTAATTATACTGAAAGATATCACGGTGTTATTAATGATACATATCTTTTTAGATCTAAAACAGATAGTGCTTTTTATAAATTATTTTCTAAATATGCGATGTGTTTAGATAATAATGAAATGATATATAAAGGTATGTATTCACATAGTTTAACAGTTAAAACAGGAAGTATTATGGGAACTATTGCTAAATATATATTAATTACTTTAACTATATTTGCTTTAATATTTATTATCTTTTATAAGAGTAGTAAAAGAATAAAAATAGCAAAGAAAATTAAGAAAGAAAATAAAATTAAGTTTATTGATCAATTAACTTCTTTAAAAAATAGAAATTATTTAAATGAATATATTAATAATTGGAATAATAATACTATTTATCCTCAAACAATGATTGTAATAGATTTAAATAATATACAGTTTATTAATGATACTTTAGGATATGAAGAAGGAGATAAACAGATTAGAGC
>CANPYU010000059.1 GCA_947588665.1 uncultured Bacilli bacterium
TGACTCACTTTGTCAACAGTCTATAAATGTTCATATGGGCATCTATTTTATATTTAATATTTCTTTTTTAGATAGACCAGTTGCTTTATGAATATTATCTAATGATATATCTAGTTTAAGCATATTTTTGGCAATTTCAAAGTTTCTTTTATTTTTGCCTTTTAATTCCGCTTCATAACTTCTGTCTTCTATTAGTCTTTCTAAACCATTTTTTGATGATTCTTTGTTCCATTCAAACACATAATCTATTATATCTTCCATTATCTCATCTCCATTCGCATACTTCTTTAAATCATTGATGTTATTCCCATTTATTAACCTTAATAGGCTTATAAATTTATGTTCATTCTCATTATATTCTATTTTCTCTACTATGTCAAATCTTACTAAATATATAATTGTATTATCTTTTATAGTTGTATTTGAATTATCGTTTTTAAATCTATAACAATTTATGATTTTATTATTACTTTTATTAAAGTTTCCTTTTATTAAATTTAAACTTATTACTTGCTTCATATCTTGATAATTTATTTTATTCTTTTTTACTTTCTTTAATTGATTAGCAAATATTCGACATTTATAGGCATAACTTTTATTATAATCATTTAAAGTAAAATTATTTTTATACATCTCAAGAGATATAATAGTTCCATTAGATAAATTAGCCACTAAATCTCCATAATATAAACTAATAGTTTTATTATTAGGCATAATATAAGTTTGAGCTTCAACATTAGTAATATTAAATTTTAAATTAGAATTAATATAATCTAAAAACAAATTAATAAAATATTCTAAAATATAAGCATGAGAAAAAACAAATTTAAATGTTAAATCATCATTTAAAAACTTAAAATCTTTTATTTCTGTAATCATTGTTGTCTCACCTCCTCTGTAAATGAACTTATCATAACATATTGAAAGTGAAATATTTGTCGAACCATGACTTAAATATTCGTTTTTGTTCCTAAATTTTTAAATTTTTTAGTATTTTTTCTCATATATACTTAGTTCCTTTTCAAACATTCGCCATATCTAAATTATCTATAAAAATAATTAGTAATCTTTTTTCTTTATCTGAACCACGTTATTAAACTTTCATAAGTTCTTTAATTTCTTTAGCTTTAATTTTTTTATTAACTTTTCTTTTCAAACATTTTGTTCTTTTACCAACACACCAATCAGCACTATAACCAGAAAGTTCACATATTTGCTTTAAATCTGCTGTTGCAATAGTTCTGTTACCATTTTCATAATGAGTTACTAAAGTTCTACTAACATTTAATTCTTTAGCTAATTTTTCTTGAGTATAATTTAAATCTTTTCTAATAGTTTTAATATTATTACCCAATATTTTAAGATTAATTTTTTCTATTTTAATTACATCTTTTTCTATTACTTTAGTAAAATCAAACATAAAATCAAAACTAACATTAGCAAAATTACATATTTTATTAATATGTTCAATTGATAAACCTGTGTATCCATTTTCCATATCTGATAAATAAGTATTAGATATACCAAGTATTTTTCCAAACTCTTTCTGTGTTAAACCAGCATCTATTCTTATATTTCTTGCTTTTTCTTCCACAATACTTAAACTACGATCATACTTCTCCATAAATATCACAATTTAATTATGCTGGAAAAATTTAACAATATAAAATGAAATACGTAAATAGTAACAAAAATATTGATTTTAAATAAATAATATTGTAATATTATTATATAACATATAGCAATACACTTTGCTATATAGGAAGTTTTGACATGTTTTGTCGAACATAATGAAAAGTTAGAGCAAGTTAGTTATAATAGACAAAGAATAAAGGAGATTTAGCATGGAATTAAAAAAGAAAAGAATATTTTTTATTGTGGGGATAATTGTTTTATTTATAGGTATAATTGGTTTGACTAGAGCTTTTTTATCAACCGGAGGAAAACAAGATTTAGCCAATACTTTTACAAGTGGTTGTTTAAGTATAACTATTGATAAAGAAGGAACTTCCATAAACTTAAGTAATCAAGCACCTATAACCGATATAGAAGGATTAAATACCGAAGGTTATAACTTTACAATTAAAAATAATTGTTCAACTTCTTCTAATTATCAAATAAATCTAGAAAGTTTAAATCAAAGTGATAATTCTTTAAGTGCTAATTATGTTAGAGTTTCTCTTTCTAGTGATACTATGGATAATCTAATAACTAAACTAGGAGAGAATACATCTGCAGAACATATGATAGATAAAGCATATGAAGCTTTTAATTTATATAGTGGAACAATAGATGCCAGTGCTACTAAAGAATTTACTTTAAAAGAATGGTTAGATTATGATACAACAGTTGAACAGGGAGCAAATAAAACCTATCAATCAAGAATAAATGTTGTAGCAACGAGCCAAGAACCAACAATAGAATCGGAAATAAAATTTAATAAAAAAGGATTAGAGTTAACCGGAACAATAACAGGAATTGCAAATACAGCATTATATTGTACTTCAACCGATAATAAATGTAATCCAGATAAATCTACAGATATAAAAGAACAACAAATCAAAGTAACATTAGAAGATAAAGATAAAGAACAAATCGTTTGTACCAAACTAGATGAAGGAAAAGTAATATGCAGTAATCCAGCAAGTGGCTATTGTCCACCAGGAGCAACATCATGTAAAACAATTATAGCCAATAGAGATATACAAAAAGGAGAAGAAAGCTTTACTGCAATAGATGACCAATCTCATAAAAACAATCAAAATAAATCAACGTTATTTACAGCTGAAGATGATTATGGTGATTCATTATATTTTAGAGGAAAAGTTGATGACAATTGGTTAAAATTTGGAAAAACAACTGATAATCAAGATATATGGTGGAGGATAATTCGGATAAATGGAAATGGAACAGTAAGACTTATATATACTGGCATTGGACAAACAGCACCAAATACAACTGGAACAGGAACTCAAATAAAAACAACATATAGTGATCATGTAAGTCAACAATTTAATGCTACTTTTGGTGATAACACATATGTAGGATTTATGAATAATGGAACTATTACAAGTAGTTATGATACAGCGCATCAAAATAGTCAAAATAGTACAATAAAAAAAGAATTAGATGATTGGTGGATAACAACAGATTTAGGAAATGCTACGAATGTTGAGAAAATAGATATAGAAACAGGGTTTTGTAATGATAGAAGTTTAGCAGAAGCAGACCACGGAAGTTATAAAGGACCTAGTGGTGGCAGAGGTACAACTCAGACTGTATATGCTGGAACCCATAGAGTGTGGGGTTCTGGAAGTAGTACAAGTTGGGATAATAGTGAACAAGAACCAACGTTAAAATGTGCAAATCTGACCAGAGATTTATTTACAGGAGAAAAAGCAAAAGGAATAACAACTTCAGTTGGCAAGCAAATTGTTGGCAATCATACATTAGTAAATCCAGTAGGTTTAATAACCATGGATGAAGTAATATATGCTGGAGAATTTGCAGGAGAAAATAATACAGAATATTGGTTATATACAAATCAACCTTATTGGACTATGACTCCCTATGGATTTAGTAGCGGTAGTGCGGTCGTGTTTTATGTGGATCGTAATGGCTACATAAACGGTGCAGGCGTGAACGGCACAGGCTATGGTGTACGCCCCGTAATAAATTTAAAAGCAGATTTAAATTTAATTGGTAATGGTACTACAGATAATCCGTACCAAATAAAAAATCCTAATATAAAGGAAGCAGGAGATACAATTTTAGCTAATTCAGATGTAAAAACAACCAATAATATAGGTTTAACAGCATGCGATAATGGAACAAATACAGGAGGAAATAATAATAATTGTGGAAGTACAGACAATGGATTATATACAGGAACAGATGATGATGGAGATACATATTATTTTCGTGGTTCGGTAAAAGATAATTGGGTAAAATTTGCAGGATTTTATTGGAGAATAATAAGAATAAATGGAGATGGAACAATAAGGCTAATATACTCAGGAAAAGAAAGGGAAGAAGATTATTTAACTTTTGAAAATGAAAACCAAACTAATCCAATATATGCAACAGGTGCAGGCTCTCAAATAGGAAATACAGAAAATAATCCTGGTTATTATTTGTTTAATAATCAACATAATGATAATAAATATGTAGGCTATATGTATGGAAATCCAAAAGAAAATGGTACATCAACAAATTATAATAATGCTCATATAAATGAAGAAGACAGTAATATTAAAGAAATACTTGATAATTGGTATATAACAAATATAGCTGATTATAAAGAGCATATAGATATAAATGCAGGATTCTGTGGAGATCGAACACCATATAATGGAAGCAGTACATCCTCTACAATTGATTATTCAAACTATGGATACAGTAATAAAACAACATATTATGGAGGATATTATAGATTAGTAACACCAAGTGGAACAAGTAGAAAACCAACATTTAGTTGTAAAAGGGGAAGTGGAACAGGTACAAATTTACCAGAAAATAATGATTTATATACAGTAAATAATAGTAATCCACAAAATAAAGGCAATAAAGCTTTAACCAATCCAATAGGCTTAATAACAGCCGATGAAGCAACATTCGCAGGAGGCGCAATCGGTCAAAATAATGGAGGATATTACTTATATTCTGGAGTTAATTATTGGACAATGTCTCCGTCTTACTTTAACAACGATTATGCTGACATGTTCGTTGTGCTTTCGAATGGCTACCTTACCAACACAGGCGTGAGCGGCACGAGTATCGGTGTGCGTCCAGTCATAAATCTAAAAGCCGATACTCACTTTACATTCGCTAAAGAAGAAAACAAAGGCACATTTTCTAATCCCTATTTAGTTCAATAATTATAACTTGCATTTACCACTATTTCATTATATAATTATATCTAGAAAAGAGTTGTAATTAATGAAAGATATATTTATTGGGTTTGCTATTATAATAATAATGGCTTTAGTAATAGATTTTATCTATACTGAAAAAAATACTTGTATGGTATCAGATCCTGCTGGTACTCATGAATATAAATGTGGAATTTTAAAAAAACAAATGAATATTGACATTAAATTACTAGATAGATATTGGTAATTTAAAAAATATTCATTTTCTTTTTATTTTTAAGTGTAATTTCATCTAAAATGTATTATAATATTCCTAGTGATTAAATATGATGGAAATGATTGATACATTTATAGATACAACTCTTCAAGGGTTAGGACTCTGGGGACCTATCGTAGGCTGTTTTTTTATTACAATTGAATCTATTTTACCATTTTTACCTTTATTTGTTTTTATAACTCTAAACTTTTTAGCCTTTGGTCCCATTTTGGGTTTTATAATCTCTTGGATTTTTACTTGTTTAGGTTGCTTTTTATCTTTTCTTTTATTTAGAAAAAAAGTTCAAACACATCTTTACAAACATTTAAAAAAGAAAGGTATCATCAGTGAGCAAACAATTGACATGATAACTAACTTAAAATTTGAACAATTAACAACTATTATTGCCATTCCCTTTACACCAGCATTTTTAGTTAATATTGCCGCTGGAATATCAGACATGAGTTATAAAAAGTTTATTGGTGCCCTTTTAATAGGTAAAATATTTTTAGTTTATTTCTGGGGGTTTGTAGGAGTAAGTTTAATAGAAAGTATTAAAAATCCTATATATTTAGTAAAAGTAGGAATATTACTTCTTATCGCCTATGTAGTTAGTAGAATAATAAATAAAAAATTTAATTTAAATTAGGAGGAAGTTATGAATTATATTATTATTGGAATGCTTGGAGTAGTAATTTTATTATTACTCATAAATCTATTTAAAAAGCATAAAACAAATGATACTGAGATTGTGGAAAGACTTGGTAAACTAGAACTTGGACTTGTTCGTGAAATAGGGGAATTTAAAGTAAACTTTACAAATGATTTACGAACAGACTTTGACAAGTTAGATGAAAAAATAGAAAGAAAATTATTAGAAATAAATAATAAAGTGACCGAAAGATTAGATAGTAGCTTAGAAAAAACTAATAAAACATTTCAGAATGTCTTAGAAAGATTAACGAAAATAGATGAAGCCCAAAAAAAGATAGATGGTTTAAGTAGTGATATTATATCTTTACAAAGTATTTTAACAGATAAAAAGACTCGAGGTATATTTGGGGAAGTAAATTTAAATTTTATTTTAGAAAATGCCTTTGGTGATTCTAGTACAGGTATCTATGAAATACAACATAAAATGAGTAATGGTTATATTGTGGATGCTATCCTTTATGCTCCAGCTCCCTTAGGAACTATTGGCATAGACTCTAAATTCCCTTTAGAAAATTACGAAAGAATGACAAACAAAAAATTAAGTATTGAAGAAAGAAAACTTGCCGAAAAACAATTTAAGGTAGATTTTAAAAAACACATAGATGCCATAAGTGATAAATATATTATTCCCGGTGAAACTTCAAATGAAGCCATCATGTTTTTACCTGCCGAAGCAATATTTGCCGAAGTAAATGCATATCATCCTGATTTACTTAATTATGCTTATAATAAAAAAGTATGGATTACCAGTCCAACCACATTAATGTCTACTCTAACTGTAATTGAAATGATTTTAAAAAATATGGAAAGAGATAAATACGCGAAAGTAATACATGAAGAATTAAATAAACTATCACTAGAATTTGCTCGCTATAAAGATCGTTGGGATAGACTAGCCCGTAATATAACCTCAGTAAACAAAAGTGTTGAAGAATTAAATACTACTAGCGAAAAAATAACTAAAAGATTTGATAGCATTAATAAAGTTGAAGTTGATAAATTAATTAATAATGAAGAAAAAGAATTAATTAATTCTTAAAATTATAATCCAAATATTTAAGTGATGAAAAACTATCACTTTTTTATATAATTATAAAAAAATACTTGACCAAAAAATATATTATATAATATATTAAAATTATAAATAAATTAAATGTCGGAATTTGTCGAACGGTTTTTCTTGAACTGAACCCACTTTTA
>CANPYU010000060.1 GCA_947588665.1 uncultured Bacilli bacterium
ACAACAGCAAATTTAAAAAATTCTAAAGTAGAAGTTAAAGGAACATTAAATTTTAATTATGATGGAATGCTTCCAGGGCATAAAGAAGTATCAGGAATAGTAGTAAAGGCAACAGGTAATAATGAACTTATTCCATATAATTTAGTATGGAAGGGAAGTAATAATTTAAACACAGATTTAAAATATACAGTATATAGAGTAAGTGAAGAGTTAGAAGTAAAAGCAGAATGTAATCAAGTAAAAGAAAAAGTAAATGGGGGAACAATGTTATACGAGAAGTGTGATATAACAAATATAAATAAATTAGGAGAAGAGATAAAGACAGGAACAATAACTTCTAATAGTGAAAACACAAAAGTGATATTAGCGAGTGATGAATTTATAACATCAACATCAACAGGAGAAGAAGTATATTATTATGTAATAATAGAATATCCAAATGAAGATAAGATACAGAATGAAGATATGGGTTATAATTTTAAAGGAGAAGTAACAGTAGAAGCATCAACAATAGAACCAGATATAAATATAGTAGCAGCATATATAGAAGATGAAGAAGGAAACTATAAAGAAGCAACAGATAATTTACCTCAAGAAGGATATACAATAAATACTGAAAGAAGTAGATGTAGTAATGGAGCAACACCAACATGGGATATTAAAAATAAAGGATTACTAGTAACTAATTTAACAAGAAGTGGAACAGAATGTTATTTATATTATGATATATTAAAAGGCGGAGGACAGATAATAGCAAATAACATTATAAAAGGAAGTATAGATGTAGTTACAGGTCCAAGTTGTGAAGAGTCATCTGACAATTGTGGAGGAGATAATAAAAACATGAAACAAAATGGAGTATATGAGGTAGAAGATGATTATGGGACCAGTTATGTATTTAGAGGAACAGTAAATAATAACTGGCTAAAATTTGGCAAATTTAAATCTTCTAATTCAAATATAAATTATAAAGATGATGCTGATAAAGATATATGGTGGAGGATAATTAGAATAAATGGTAATGGAACTATAAGATTAATATATTCTGGAGCGGGAGATGAACCAGATAATAATGGAGGTAATTTATCAGGTGGGAATAAAATGTATAATGGTACTTCTATTGCTAATACATATGTAGGATTTACAAATAGTGGTGGCAGTACTAGTAATTATGATGCTGCTCATAAAGGTGATAAGGATAGTACGATAAAATTTGAATTGGATAAATGGTGGATAGATACAAATTTAGGAGAAATTAGCCAAGTAAGTAATATAGATATTGAGACAGGATTTTGTAATGATAGAAGCTTAGCAACGACTGATCATGGAAGTTATAAACATTTAGAGAATGAAGCAGGCTTTAGTAATAAACCAACAGCGTATGCAGGATACCATAGAACACATAATATTAGTACAAGCTGGGATACAAATGATCAGGAACCGACTTTAAAATGTGCAAATTTAGAAAGAGATTTATATACTGAAACAAATGCCAAAGGAATAACAACATCAGATGGAACAGAAATAACAGGAAATAAGTTATTAACAAATCCAGTAGGCTTAATAACAATGGATGAAGTAATATATGCAGGAGGATATGCAGGTCAAGATAATACAAAATACTGGTTACACACAGGTGCATACTATTGGACCATGTCTCCGTCTTATTTTTATAATAGCAGTTCTTGGGTGTTCTTTGTAGGTTCGAATGGCAACCTCAGCAATACGGGCGTGAGCAACGTCACGAATGGTGTTAGACCTGTAATCAACCTAAAAGCAAATGTTAAATTATCAGGCTCTGGTTTACCAAATGATCCATATATAGTAAAAACAGAATAACTTAATATCTTGCCTGAATTGCTTAAACTTATATTTGGGCAAGTAGATCTCTTTGATCTATCTTAATACTTGAATAGAGTTTATCTCTATTCTTTATTTTTAGGCACAAAAAAAGAAGCTGCCCCCTGAAGACAGCTTCAAAAAGAATAAAAAGGGGTTGACTAGTGTGATACTAGCACCAATTCGCCTTGTTTAAGTGAATTGGTGATTGTTATATTAAAGGATAAACCTTTATTTGTCAACACTTTTAAAGATTTTTTTTTAAAATAATTTACAAACATGAATTAGTTTGTTAAAATTAAGATGGTGGGTAAATATGATATTAAAAAAACCTTATGCTTTTATTATTAAACATTTTAGAGCAATTCATTTAATTATGTTAATACCTATGATTTATTTAGCTTTTGCAACTAATGGAATTGTGCATTTTTTTAGGAGTTATATTAGTAATGGATATATGGTTGGTTCTAATATTATTTTATCTAATTTAGCTAGTAGTTATATAAATTTCTATATGTATTTAGCTGTCATATTAATTTTGGGAATTTTGGTAACTTTATCCTTTGTTTTACAGAATAAAAGTAAGCCGACTAAATTTTATAATATAAGTATTTTGTATTATTTAATATTATTTGCACTTATTACTGGCTGTTATGTTATTTTTGGGATGATTGAAAATGATACATTAGATAATACTTTTGCAAGAATTCTTAGAGATTTAAGTGTTCTTGTTTATTATAGTCAGTATATATTTATTCTTTATGTATTAAGTAGGGGTGTTGGTTTTAATATAAAACAATTTAATTTTAAAGATGATTTAATAGATTTACAGATTAGTGCAGAAGATAGTGAAGAGTTTGAGTTTTTAGTAGGAAGAGATACTTATAAAACTAAAAGAAATATTCGAAGATTTTTTAGAGAGCTTAAATATTATTATAAAGAAAATAAGTTTGTATTTACAGTTATATTTGTTATTTTAGGGGGAGTAATTGTTACATCTTTATTTATGAATAAGGAAGTTTATAGTAAAGTTTATAAAGAAGGAGAAATAACATCTTTTGGAAATTTAAATATGGAGATGGAAGAAGCTTATATATCTAATTTAGATTTAAAGGGAGATATAATAAAAGATGATAAAACTTATGTGATAGTTAAAATAAAAATAACTAACAGATTTAGAGATGATGAAACATTTAATTATGCAAATGTGCAGCTTGTTGTTAATAATCTTAGAATATCTCCATCAATAACAATGGGTGAAAATTTTGCTGATTTAGGTAATCCTTATAGTGGAGGGCAAATAAAGGGAAATAGTGATTATAGTTATATCTTGGTTTATGAAATGGATAAAAATTTGGTTCATGGGGGTAAATATGAATTAGAAGCTTATTCTGGGGCTGATACTACAGTAGGAGGTTTAGGAGTATTATCTAAAAAGTTTAGTCTTAATCCTAAAAAAATTAGCGATGAAGTAACAACTAAAAATATTAATGCAGGTAATGTTATAGATTTAGATGATACTTTGATGGGTAAATCGAAAGTAGCACTTATTAATTATAGTTTAATGGGGAGATTTACATATACTTATCAATATTGTGTGAATTCAAATAATTGTTATGATTCTAATAATGATTTGTTTATAAATCAAAATGAAATTGGTAAATTAACTTTGATGGTTATGGATTATAGTTTGACTTTAGATAACGAAGTTAATTATATGGCTTATTCTAATAAAAATTTTAAAAACTTCTTTAATGATTTTATGAAGATAAAATATAGTATTAATGGAAAAGATTATTATAGTGATGTGAATTTAATTAATCCTAATGGATATGCAGATAAATTAGTTTTTAAAATTGATAGTAATATAAGTAGTGCAGATAAAATAGAGGCAATTATTACTATAAGAGATAAAGCTTTTCAAATTAAACTTAAGTAGAAAATAATTTAATCTCTTATACTTGCTTTTTTGCAATTTATCTGTTAAGATAGCATTATCTTAGGGAGGATTTGGGGTTATGTTTCAGTTGTTATTATTAGAGTTGCCAAAATATTTTAATGAAGAAGAAATTAATTTAGTCATTAAAGCTCATCAATATGCTTCTAATAAGCATGAGGGAGTTTTTAGAGATAGTGGGGAGCCATATATTACTCATCCAGAAAATGTGGCTTATATTTTGTTTGATGAAATGGGATTACATGATGTAAATAGTGTGTGTGCGGCGATACTTCATGATGTAATTGAAGATACGGCGACTGATAAAGAAGAAATTGCTCGAGAATTTAATCCGGAAATTGCTTTTTTGGTTGATGCTGTATCGAAGATTAAAAATATTAATTTTATTTCTAAAACACAAATAGAGCAGGATAATACTTGTTTATTATTAAGAAAATTAATTATGGATTATCGAGTTATTTTAATTAAACTTGCAGATAGACTTCATAATATGCGGACAATTGAGTTTAAGAAAATTAAGAAAAAAGCTCATGCGAAAAGTTTAGAAACTTTACAATTATTTGTGCCTATTGCAGATAGAATAGGGGCTTATAATGTTAAGTGTGAATTAGAAGATTTATGTTTTAAAGATTTATATTCAAGTAAATATAAAGAGATTAAAGGAATAACTAATGATTATATTGTTAAACATCAAAGTGAGATTGAAGATATATTAAATAATATTAGAAATGAATTAAATAATGAAGGAATAAAAAATGTACTTAGAGTAAAATTTAAGAATGCTTATGCTTTATATAAAGAACTTAAAGTAAAACAGAAAATGTCAACACTTCCTGATTTGATATCTTATCAGATTGAAGTAGAAACATTAAAAGAATGTTATTTGGCTTTAATGATAATGCATGAAAAATATAAAGTTACTAATAAAGGGTATTTTAGAGATTTTATTTCTAGTGTTAAACCGAATGGATATCGAGCAATACATACAACTGTGACAGGTTTTAAAGATCATTATGTACAAATGCAAATATTTACAGAAAAAATGGGACTTATAAATAAATATGGTTTTGCAGTTTTAAGAGATTTATATCCTGATAAAAGTTTTAGAGAGATTCAAGAATATTTGATGGCTAAAGATAGTTTTATGGCTTCAATTAAAGAAATAGAAGATTTATATATAATTGATAATGATAATTTTTTAAAACAAGTTTATAAAGAATTATTAAAAGAACAAGTTCAAGTATACGCTAAAGATGGAACTATGTATAGTTTTCCTAAGGGAGCAAGTGTTCTAGATTTTGCATATAAAATTCATAGTGAAATTGGAGATAAAGCTAGTAGTGCTTTAGTTAATAGTAAAGTGGTAGGACTTAATTATGTTTTGAAAAACGAAGATGTTATTGAAGTAATAACTGATGAATATAAGTTAAAACAAGATATTAGTTGTTTGGATTTTGTAGTAACGGCAATAGCAAAGAGAAAGATTAAAGAGGGAGTTAAAGAACAGGGAAGAATTAGGACAAAGTAATAGTCTTATAAACTTTATCTTTTTATAACTTGAAAATAGATAGAAATTAAAGTATAATTAGATAAGAATAGGTGGAGACTATGAGGAAGATTATAGCTAGTTTAGATATTGGGGATGGTTCAATTAAACTAATAGTAGGTGAATTTATGAAGAATTCACTTAATGTTCTTTGTGTTTCTGAAATTTCAAGTAAAGGGATAAAAAAGGGTTTAATTAGTAATAAAGATGAATTAATTCCAGTTTTAAAAGAGGTATTTCATAAAGCTGAGGAAATGATGGGAATTCCAATTAAAGAAGTAGTGCTTGCAGTTCCGGCATATTATACGGAAGTATTAATTAGTGAAGGTAGTACAACTATTACTAATGAAGATAGAGTTATTGGACATCAAGATATTATTAGAGCTATGCAGGCGGCTAGTTATAATAAAATAAATGATGATCAAGAACTTGTTAGTATAATTCCAACAAGATATAAAATAAATAATGAAGAAATTGTAAAAGATCCTATTAATATGCTAGGAAATAAATTAACTGTTAAAGCAGTATTAATAACTATACCAAAATCTACAGTAAATCCTTTTATTAATGTTTTAGAGAAAATTGGGGTTAATGTGTTAGATGTAGTTACAACTCCTTTAGGAGATTATGAGGCAAATAAGACTAAAGATACAATAGGTCTTTTAGGGGCAGTTATTAATATTGGAGCAGAGACGACAACAGTATCAATTTTTAATAAAGGAATTCTTATGAAATCTGAAGTAATTGAACTGGGTGGTTCTTCAATTGATAATGATATTGCTTATATATATAAAATAACTAAAAAGGATGCTAAAGATATAAAAATGAATTTAGGTTTAGCGGTACCAGATATGGCTGATGCTCAAGAAAAAGTAAATTTAACTGATAGAATGGGAGAAAATGTCATTATTAATCAAAAAGATTTGAGTGAAATAATTGAAAGTAGATTAGAAGAAATACTGGAATTAGCAAAGAAGCAAATGAACTTGCTTACGAAGAAAAATATAGAATATATAATAGTTACAGGTGGTACTACAGAAATGGGAGATTTTAATATTTTGCTTGATAAAGTCTTTACTAAATCGTATATTCTTGGTAAAATAGATATTGTAGGTGTTAGAAATAATAAATTTAGCACAGGTATTGGAACCATTAAATATTATAATGGAAGATTAAAATTAAAAAATAAAGAATATTCAGTTTTTAATTTAGATGAGTTAGAAGCTTTAAGTGGAGCTCATAAAAAAGTAAATATAAATGAAAATTCAATATTAGGAAAATTATTTGGATATTTTTTTGATAGTTAAGGAGAGTGCGTATGAACGGTTTACAGATGGATCAAATAGCAAAGATTAAAGTTGTAGGCGTTGGTGGCGGCGGAATGAACGCGGTTAATCGAATGATTGAAGAAGGAGTAAAAGGCGTTGAATTTATTGTTGTAAATACCGATTTGCAAGTACTTAATGCTTCAACTTGTGAAAATAAAGTACAAATTGGAGCAACAATTACTGAAGGTTTGGGGGCTGGAGCTAATCCTGAGATTGGGCGAGCTGCGGCAATTGAATCAAAAGCGGATTTAGAAGAAGTTATTAAGGGTGCTGATATGGTTTTCATTGCTTGTGGTATGGGTGGTGGAACTGGGACAGGAGCAGCACCGGTTATAGCAGAAATTGCTCAAGAGTCTG
>CANPYU010000061.1 GCA_947588665.1 uncultured Bacilli bacterium
CAGGAACTACTACTGATCCATATAGATTAGAAGGGGTAGACTAATATGAAAAATAATAATAAAAGATTATATATATTAGTATCTGTTTTTCTAATAGGTATAGGATTAACTTTTGCATATTTTGTAGGAAAAACATTATTTACAGGAAGTGGAGCAACAACAGAAGGAAGAACTGCAACAGTAAATGGATCAACACTAGAAATAAAAGGAGAATTAAAAGCAGGAGAAAATATGTATCCTGGACATCAAGAATTATCTGAAATAACTGCAACAGCCATAGGAGATAATGAAACAATATTATATAATTTAACATGGACAGGAAAAAACGAATTAAATACTGAACTAAAATATTATGTATATTCTTCAGATACTAAAATAGATGTAAGTGTAACATGTGAAAAGAAAAAGAAAGTAAAAGAAGGAAAACAATATTTAAATGAAGAGTGCACAATTACAGGTTTAGATCAAACAAGTAAAGTAAGTGAAGGAGAAATACCTAAAACAGAAGAAGGAAAAGATACAACAGTAATAATAGCCCAAAATGAATTAATAACCTCAGAGAAAACACCAGGAAAAGTTAAATATTATTATGTAATAATAGAATATCCAGATATAGGAGCAACTCAAAATAATGATTTGAATCATGGATTTGATGGAAAAGTATATGGAGAGATAAGTAATAGTAAAGCCGACATTAATATCATAGGAATACATGTAGAGCAAGAAAATGGAGAATACAAAAAAACAAATAAAATACCAAATAAAGATGAAACCATTACATTAAATACAAGTAAGAGTACATGTACAAATAATGCAGAATTAAATTGGAATACAAGTGAATGGAGTTTAGAAGTTAGCAATTTAACTAAAAGTGGAACAGATTGTGAATTATATTTTTTTAATCCAACACCAGAAAGAACATTAGATGGATTAAATCAACATTCAATTGGACCAGTTGGAGCAATAACAGGTCCAAGTTGTAGTGGTGATACTTCTTCTTCATGTTATAGTAGTGGAACTGATAATAAAAAAAATAATATGGCTCAAAATGGAATATATGAAACAGAGGATGATTATGGAACAAGTTATGTATTTAGAGGTTTTGTTCAAAATAACTGGTTAAAGTTTGGCAAAGAAGGTAATGATGATATATGGTGGCGTATCATTCGCATAAATGGTAATGGAACAATAAGGCTAATATATGCTGGAAAGGCTAGCAGTACTACGCCTACAGTAACTCAAATAGGTACTAGCACATACAATACATGGTACAACGATAATAAATATGTTGGTTTTATGTATGGCACAAAATCAGTAGGTAATGTTTCAAATGAAAGTGGTGATGGTATAACAACATCTGCAAGAGATGGAGATAAACCTGCCCATACAAATGTATATAATAGTACGATAAAGGATAAGTTAGATGAATGGTGGACTACAACAGATTTAGGAAGTACTGACCAAGTAAAACATATAGATATTGAGACAGGCTTTTGTAATGATAGAGAACCAATAAAGGTTGCTCGTGGCAGCTATGTAACAACTACATATGGAATAAGGCAAGCAGGATATGCTTCAGTAGATAGAGTATGGGCAACAGGAGACACAAGTTTTGATACAACAGGACAAGAACCAACATTGAAATGTGGTGATGATACATCAAGAAAATATGATTTATTTACAGGGACTGATGCAAAAGGAGTAATGGTTGATGGCAAAACAATAGAAGGAAATCATGCACTAACAAATTCAGTAGGCTTAATAACAATGGATGAAGTAATATATGCAGGAGGATTTGCAGGACAGAATAATAATAATTATTGGTTACATACAGGCCAAAATTATTGGACGATGACCCCATCTTACTACAATCCATTTGCTCAGGTGTTTTATATGAATATCTATGGTTCCATTGATAATAATAATGTATTCAATGTGATGTATGTACGCCCTGTAATTAATCTCTCTGCTGATACAGTTTTTGGCACATTAAAAGGTGAAGATTTAGTAAATGGAGGAACTGTTGATAATCCATACATAGTCAAGTGACTATGTATGGATTAGAAAACACTTTTCAAAAAGCAGGTTAATAATATATTCTCAAGTTAAACTATATTAATTTATAGAATAACTTGAGTTTTTTTGTAAATATATTTATTTGTACTTGCATATTTTTGTTATATGTGATATATTTTAATTGTACTAGTGCATATAATACAGTTTGGAGGGAATTTATGATTGAGATTAAGGGTTTAAGTAAGAGTTTTGATAAGAAACATTATGTCTTAGAAAATCTTAATTGTACAATTAAAGATAATGCTATTTATGGTTTAGTTGGGGCAAATGGGGCTGGTAAATCAACTCTTCTTAGATTAATTAACAGTATTTATACGTCAGATGCTGGCACAATATTTATTGATGGTGAAGATGTTTATGATAATGAAAAAATAAAAGAAGATATGGTATTTGTACCTGATGATTTATTTTTTTATAGCAATTATAGTTTAATGGATATGGCTTATTATTATGATTCGTTATATCCTAAGTTTGATATGAATTATGTTTTAAAGGTGGCCGATAAGTTAAAGCTTAATAAGAATGCCAAGATTAGTTCTTTTTCTAAGGGAATGAAAAGACAATGTGCATTACTTTGTGCTCTTGGAACTGGGGCTCGTTATATGTTTTTTGATGAGACATTTGATGGTTTAGATCCGGTTGTTCGTAAGTATTTTAAATCTTTACTTGCCGATACTATGGAAAAAAATAATACAACTATAATTATGACTAGTCATAATTTAAGAGAACTAGAAGATATATGTGATAATTTGGGGTTATTATATAAAGGAAATATTTTATTTGAAAGTGATATTGATACTTTAAAAACGACAATGTTTAAAGTACAGATATCATTAAAAGAAGATTTTAATAAAAGTACTTTTAAAGGACTTAAAATACTTTCTTATAAAAAGATTGGAAGTGTTGCAACTTTAATTATTGATGAGAATGGTAAAGATAGTAGAACTATTTTAGAAAAGTTACATCCAATTATTTTAGATTATTTACCTCTTACTTTAGAAGAAGTATTTATATATCAAATGGAGGCATTAGGTTATGAATTTAATGAAATTATTTAATTTTAATTATTTTAAAGAAAATATAAGAAAATCTAAAGCAGTTTTAGCATTCTTTTTGGGGGTAATACCTTTACTTAATATTTTATTATTAATTATAGCTATAATTAATATGAATAATGATGCAGTTCTTCTTGATTTTTCTGCTTTAAGTGTAATTACATTTTTAGGTATGTATGTTTTACCTTTAATTCTTGCTTATAGTTTATTTGGTTTTATCTTTAAAAGAAAAAGTGTCGATTTTGTAATGTCCAAGCCACTTAGTCGTAAAACTATTTATTTTACTAATATTTTAGGAGGTTTAATTGTCCTTTCCGTCTTTATCCTCTTAAATACTTTTATCTTTTTATTATTTAGTATTTTTGCACCTTTTGTAATTCCATTTAGTTTAATAATTGATTATATGATTTTTTGGCTTGTGTCTTATATATTTATGTTTTCTGTAAGTGTTCTTGCGATGAGTATATGTGGTAATTTAATTAGTACAATAGTAGTTATGTTTATTATTGTTTGTTTAGTTCCATATTTAAATATGGTAGCAACTGTTTTTGATGGATTAAATAGTAGTACTAATTATGTTAAAATTAGTGATGAAGATTTTAATGGGGGATATTATTGTGGAACGCTAGAATGCACAAAACATTTAGAAAAGAATGAATATTCTTTATATTATAATGTTTTACCAAGTAAAAGTAATTTTGCTCCTTTAATATTTTTAAATAATAAGGATA
The DNA here is from genome assembly GCA_947588665.1 of uncultured Bacilli bacterium. Next base: position 3,863 of record CANPYU010000061.1, read on the forward strand.
CACTTCTTTATAGTTTAGGCAGTGTTATTAAAATGCTTATATTAAGTTTATTATATATATTTGTAGGATTTTATACTTTTAGTCATCGTAAGATGGAGAATAATGAAACTAGTTTTAAAAGTGAAAAAATGCATTATATAGTTAAAATTATTACTTTACTTCCAGTATCATTAATAACATATGCGATAATACATGAAGCAGAGATTACGGGGCTACTTATAAGCTTAACAATTATATTTATATATAGCATAGTTTATGATTTAATAACAAGAAAAGAAATATATAAGTTTGGTAAATCAACTATTATTTCTTTAGTATTTTTTGGAATATTTTCGGGTGGGTATGGCTTATATCATTTATATCGCAGTGATAAAGTAATAGAACTTGAAAAATTTGATAAAATTACTTTTGAATATTCAGAATATGATGATACAATTGATATTGTTGATAAAGACTTAATAAATAGAATTATAGTTTCGGCTTTAAAACAAGATGGTAATTTATATAAAAATATAACTATTAGTACAAATAATAAAAAATATAATAGTTATGTTTATATTACGGAAGAATTAAATCAAGAAATTAAAGAATTAATAGAAAATAAAAAAGAAAGTGAATTAAGTAAATTAGATAGTAAAGATATTATTTATACTAATGATATAATGGTTGATAATAAACTGCAAGATTTAATTATTGATACTATTAATAAAGATGATTTTAGTTATACTAATCAAAATGAAGTAGTTAGTTTTTATGTCTATGATAAACATAATTATAAAGAATATAATATAGCTAAAGGAATAAATGAAAAGTTAGATAATTATGTTTTAGAGAAATTAACTAAAAAAGCTATAAATATAGTTAAAAAACATAAAGATAAAGAACAGATAATTACATTTGCTTATGCAGGATATAATAATGTTTTAGATGAATTACAATCAAGATTATTTAATTATGTTATTAATCATAATTTAGATAGTTTTCTAAAATATTTAGAAAGTAATAATGAATATACAGAAGATACAACAAAAGTTATGATTTATGGTAGTACTAATAGTATAGTTCTACCAATTGGAGATTCAGATAGTTTTAAAGAAGAGTTCTTAAGTTATCAAGATAAACTTCAAGATGATGAAGATTATCAACAGTTAGTAGAAAATTATAAGAAAGAGATTCAAGATAATAATGAATATTAATATTGATTATCAAACAAGAACTCCAATATATGAACAAATAGTTAAAGAAGTAGAAAGATTGGTAACTTTAGAAATATTAAAACCGGGAGATCAAATACTTAGTATTCGAGAACTAGCGTGTAATCTTAGTATTAATCCTAATACAGTAAAAAAAGCTTATGATATATTAGAAAGTAAAAAAATAATTATTTCTAAATCAACAAAGGGAAGTTTTATTGCGGATAATGTTAAAGAAGCTAAAAAAGAAAAGATAGATAGCATTATAAAAGAGATAGAAAAACAAATTAAAGAATTAGAAATATTGGGATTAAATAGGGAAGAAATTATAAAAAAATTAAAGTAATTAATTTTAATAATCTGGAAAACAATTCCTGTAAATCTTGACTAAAGCTATATTTTTGATATAATTAGTTTAGAAGGTGAATGGAATGAATAATAAAAGAGGTTTTACTTTAGTAGAATTATTAAGTGTTATTGTTATTTTGTCGGTTGTAGTTTTAATTGCTACCAATGCAGTAGTGCCAATGATGAATGATGCAAAAAAACAAGTTTTGGCAACAGAAGCTAATAAGTTTATGATGGCAGCTCAGAATTTATATGTTAAAGAAAATTTAACAGGAACTAAATGTTACACTTATGAAGAAGTAATTAATTCAGGTATTATAGAAAAAAATGATGCAGCTTATGCGGGTAGTTTTTTGATTGAAAGTAATGAAAATGGCAAATATACATATAAAATATGGTTATCTAATGGAACTAATGCAGTTTTAGGTAAGAGTCCAGATGTAACTAGTAAAGATGTTATTGATTCATCTGATGATGCATCGGCAAGTTGTGAAGTTAATTAAATAAAAGAGTAATGAAGAAAATTCGTTACTTTTTTTCTTTTTAGTAAGCAGTACTTCCCTTGACCAAATTGTAATTAATTGTTATATTCGTTTTGAAGGGAGTTTTTATCATGGAAGAATATAATGAAGTAGAACATTTAATAAAAAAATTAGAAGTAAATAAAAGAGCAAGAGTATTACAAGATAATAGAGAAACAATTAATACATATTGGAATATAGGAAGACTTATTGTAGAAACTCAGGGAGGTAAAGAAAGAGCAAAATATGGAGATAATTTAATTAAAGAATGGAGTAATAAGTTAGTTTTATATTATGGGCATAAATATAATATAAGTAGTTTGAAGAGATTTAGGCAATTTTATATGTTTTTTCGAAAAGGTGCGCCAGTGGCGCACCAATTAAGTTGGAGTCATTATCAGGAAATACTTCCTATCAAAGATGAAAATAAAAGAAACTATTATATAAATTTATGTATAACAAATAATCTATCAAAAAGAGAATTAAGAGAGAAAATAAAAAACAATAGTTATGAAAGATTATTAGAAAAACCGGAACATATAGAGATAATAGAAAATAAAGAAGAAATATATAATATAAAAGAAAACATAAAAAATCCTATAATAATAAAATTATCTAAAGAAGAACAAATAAAAAAAGAAAAAGAATTACAATTAATTATTCTATCTAAATTAAAAGATTTTTTTATGGAACTAGGATATGGATATACATTTGTTGGAAATGAATATAAAATAAAAATAAATAATAAAATATATAGAATAGACATCCTATTATTTAATTATAATCTTAATGCGTTTATAGTAGTAGAATTAAAGATGAGAGAGTTAAAGAAAGAAGACAAAGCCCAAATAGAGTTTTATATGAAATACATAGATGATAACTTAAAAAGAAATTTTCATAATAAAACAATCGGGATAATAATAACAAGAGAACAAGATAAATTTATATTATCATTTGTGAGCCAAAATAATATTATACCAATTACTTATAAAATTAATTCTGGTGACTTCTCAAAGTAAATGCAACCAGCAAAGTAAGTAATTATAAGTCTCAAAGTAAAAACACAGAAAATAT
>CANPYU010000062.1 GCA_947588665.1 uncultured Bacilli bacterium
CCACAATAGTTGTATTAATTCTCTTTCTAGGAGGCTTACAATTATTAGTTGTAGGCATTATTGGGGAATATATTGGAGCTATGTATATAGAAAATAAAAATAGACCATTATTTATAACTAGAAAGATTTATGATAATCAAGAAAAAACAAAGTTACCTAAAAACAAATAGGTAATTTTTTAATAAAAAAAATAGAGTATTTTAAATATATTGCTTAGAATAAATATAATATGATATAATAAATTATAGGTGGTAACAATGAATTTACAAGTAAATGGTTATTCCATATATTTAATATTATTAGTAACTATAATATCTAGTTTTTTATTAACCTTTATAGCTCAAAAAATAGCTAATCATGTAAACGCGATAGATATTCCCAATGAACGAAAAGTCCATAAAGTTCCCATGCCCAGATGTGGTGGCATCGCGATATTTGGCGCTTTTATTATTGGTTATATGATATATGGAGACCCAACTACCCAAATGTTATCTATTTTAATTGGCAGTTTCTTAATAGTTTTATTAGGTTTTATTGATGATATTAATCCCATCAAAGCTCGTACTAAATTTTTAGTTCAACTAATCGCTGCTTCTATTGTTGTTTTTTATGGTAATACCCATTTTAATGAAATAACTTTTTTAGGTTTAAACTTTAATTTTCCTTATTGGATAAATACCATAATATCTGTTATTTATATCACGGCGATTACTAATGCCATAAACTTAATTGATGGTCTAGATGGTCTTGCCGCCGGCATAAGTTCTATTTATTTTGCTACTATCGCGATAATTGCTTTTATATTAAATAAAATTGGTGGTTTAGATATAATCTTATCCCTTATTATGCTTGGCTCAACAATTGGTTTTTTAGGCCATAACTTTCCTCCAGCAAAAATATTTATGGGAGATACTGGTAGTTTATTTTTAGGCTTTATGATTGCCGTGATTTCTTTATTAGGTTTTAAAATAACAACAATTACTTCATTGGTAGTTCCCCTACTTATTCTTGCTATCCCTATATTTGATACAATATTTGCTATTTTAAGAAGATTATTAAAAGGCGAGTCGATAGGCAAACCCGACAAAGAACACTTTCATCATCAATTACTAAAAATGAACTTTGGACCTAAAAAAACTATTTTAATAATTTATTTTATTAATATTTTATTTTCTATTGTCTCTATTTTCTATGTTATTGGTGATAATAAACAAGCCATAATCTTATATATAATTTTAATGATATTTCTGCTCTTTTTAGTATTAAAGACAGACATATTATTTAAACATTCAAAAAAATAAGTGGAGGTTTATATGATTTTATTATTATTTTTAATTCTTGGGTTTATTTTAATTTTTATTAATAAAAAATTTATTCAAAATACATATGTAAAAACATTTATAAAATGTATCGCGATATCTCTTATATTAGGAGCTATATTAGAAGGAACAATTTTTAATTATCGTCATTATGAATCTTTTTTGTTTAAAAATAATCAATCATTAACTAATTATACTTTGGGTTCTGGTATTACTTGTAAAAATAATCTTTGTGAAATTACAGATTATAATCAAGCTTATATTGAAATTAAAAATATTAATAAAAATGTTTCTAATCTCTATATAGATATTTTAAATCCTAATAAATTAATAATAGATTTCAAAATATATTTTAGTGATGCTGCAAATAGACTATATTTAGATGCCGGAGAAAGAACCTATTTAAATAACATAAAAAATAGTAAATTTATTCGTGTTCATCCAAGTGGTAATTTAAAAAATTTAAAATTAAAAATAACTAGTGCTAATGGTAAATTTACTATAAAAAATATTGAAATAAATAAAAAAGTTCCTCTTATGATTAATAATATCCGGTTATTATTAACTACTTTATTAGTGTTAATTACATGTTTAATAAACCCTAAATCTAACTTACAAGATATTAAATATAACCATAAAATATCCCGAATAATAGTAGTTTTAACTATTATATCTCTTAGTCTAATTTTTTATAAATTAACAACCTATAACACATCCATTAATAATAATACAGGTGAATATTCTAATCAATCTCAATATAAAAATCTCGCGGCATCTTTAGCCCAAGGCCATTTTTATCTTGATATGCCTGTCTCAGACAAACTATTAGAATTAAAAAATCCTTATGATACTGTCTATCGTAATTCTAAACTAAAAACTCATGTTGATTACTACTGGGATTATGCTTTTTATAATGGTAAATATTATTCTTATTTTGGAATTGTTCCCTGCCTTTTAATGTATTTACCAACATATCTTATCACTCATCAAGATTTACCAAATAATATTGCTATTACTATTACCAGTATATTATTTTTAATATCTAGTTTCTATTTAATTTATCAAATATTAAATAAATATTTTAAAAATACATCTTTAATCTGGTATTTTCTTATTACCTTCCTGTATGTATTTTCAAGTGGCCTAGTAATAATATTAGGTTGTCCAACATTCTATTTTATTCCTATTCATATGGCCTTAACATTCGCTGGTTTTGGACTTGCCTTTTGGATTAAATCAACAACTACCCCTAAACTAAATAAAAAGTACCTACTTTTAGGCAGTTTATCAATGGCTATCGTGGCCGGTTGTCGTCCTCAAGTTCTTTTAACTATGTTTGCAAGTATTATTATCTTTTGGGATTATATTTTTCATAAACGAGAATTATTTAGTAAAAAATCAGTTAAAGAAACAATTTGTTTTATGGCTCCTTTTATTATAGTAGCCCTATTACTAATGTATTATAATTATGCTAGATTTGGTAGTCCTTTTGATTTTGGTGCTAATTATAACTTAACAAGTAATGATATGACGAAAAGAGGATTTAAATTCGACCGTATTCCAACTGGTATCTATCATATGCTTTTATCTCCCATCACAGTTAGTCCAATATTCCCCTTTATTACTAGATATCGCCTAGAAACAACTTATATAGGAAAAACTATTACTGAAACAATGTATGGAGGTTTCTTATTTACCAATATTATTTGCATTTTAGGAATATTATCTTATAAATTTAAAAATATTATTAATAATAAAGAATTATATCGCTTAAGTATTTTCTTTGTTATTGCTTCTTTAATAATTCTTATCGCCGACACCGAGATGGCTGGGGTACTCGCTAGATATATTGCCGACTTTGGCTTTCTAATAACTTTAAGTACCATTATTGTTATGCTATCTCTCTTAAAAAAATACAACCATAATATTACTTTGAAAAAAGTATTAACTAGTTTAATCATGATAAGTATTATATTTAATATTATTTTATTCTTTAGAAGTGAAAACTTATTTGCTACTAATGAACAATTATATTATAAATTATATTATTTATTTACTTTCTATAGTTAGGAGTAACCAATGAAAAAAATTAAAAATCTTAATCTTAAAAAAATATACTTATATGTATCTTTAATATGTTTATTATTTATCTTTTTAAATTCATTTTTTAACATTTATGCTTTAATAATAGGAATACCTTTAATAATTCTTTTAAACTATCTAGGTAGAAAAGAAATTTCTAAATTTCCTTTAAAGTTATTTATTATAATGTTTATATTGAGAATATTAATAATAATTTTATTTGATACTCCCGTTATCTCAGATTTTGCTGTAATTTTAAATGCTGCTCAAAATCTTCTTAATAAAGTTAATGTAATAAATAACACGGACTATTTCTTTCGTAATGCATATCAAACTGGTCCTGTAATTTATACCTACTTATTTTTAAGAATTTTTAATTCAGTTTGGTTTTTAAAAATTATCAACTGTATTTTATCAAGTATCAATTGTGTTTTAATATATTTTATCTGTTTAAAATTTACATCTAAAAAAAGTGCTCAAAAGTCTTCTTTATTTTATGGCTTTTTAGTCTTTCCTTTATTTTTTAATACAGTTTTATCCAATCAAATTCCCGGCTCAACATTATTTTATTTAGCTCTCTTAATTTTCTTAAATAATAAAGAGTCTTTAAAGTCTTATGTTATCTGTGCCATCTTGTTAAGCTTAGGTAATCTAATTCGTTCGGAAGGTATAATCTTTATTTGTGCTATCACAGGCTTATATATACTTTATATAATATCTAAAAAAGTTTCTAAAAAAATGCATCAAGGAATACTTATTTTAATATTAACTTATTTTATATTAGGCTTTAGTTATAGCACTATTATTAAAATAAGTCATTTAAATAATGAAGGCTTAAAAAATAATTATCCCGAATGGAAGTTTATATTAGGATTAAATACCAAAACCTGTGGAGTATATAATACTAAAGACTTTGAATATCTAGAGTCTAAAGATATGGCTCAAAAAGAAATAATAAATAGAATAAAGAAACTAACTCCTAGAACCACTTTAGAATTAATAAGTTGCAAAAGTAATATTATGTGGCGAGGCGGCACCTTAGATTGGACATTTGCCAATTTAAAAGCTCATAATTATCACATTTTAGGTTTAACTTTTAATCAAGATGAAATAGAAGATATTCTAACTTCTTTAAATAAATTAATATATTATTATGTATTTATAATAATGCTTCTTGGTTTATATAAATATCAAAAAGATAAAAATGCTAATTTAGATGCTTTGTTATTCTTAAATATTCTTGCCCTAAATTTTGTTGTATATTCTCTAATAGAAGTACAACCTCGTTACATCTATTTATTTCAAATATCTATCTTTATTTTAGCAAGTTTAGGCTTTGAAGCCTTACTCTTAAAGAAGAATAATTAATTTAAATTATTTACTGTTATAATTAGTTATGTTATACTAAAAATATAAATGAGGTCCAATATGAAAAAGAAAATAGCAATTTTAATACCTTGTTATAATGAGGAAAAAACAATTAAAAAAGTAGTAACGGATTTTAAAAAAGAATTACCTAATGCTTCAATTTATGTTTATGATAATAATTCCAGTGATAATACAGCCAAGATTGCCGAAGAAGCTGGTGCTATAGTAAGACATGAATATATGCAAGGTAAAGGGAATGTCATTAGACGAATGTTTCGCGAAATAGATGCTGATTGTTATCTTATGGTTGATGGCGATGATACATATCCTGCCAACCAAGCCCAAGAAATGTGTGATTTAATATTAGAAGGTAAAGCCGAAATGGTCGTGGGAGACCGCTTGTCTAGTACTTATTTTACTGAAAATAAAAGAATGTTTCATAACTTTGGTAATGTTCTAGTTCGTTTTTTAGTTAATAAAACATTTCATAGTAATGTTAGAGACATTATGACTGGGTACCGTGCTTTTAGTAAAACTTTTGTTAAATCATTCCCTATCATCTCGGGTGGTTTTGAAATAGAAACAGAAATGACTATCCATGCCTTAGATAAAAAAATGAAACTAGAAAATGTTTTAATTGACTATCGTGATCGTCCCATTGGAAGTGAATCGAAGCTAAATACTATCAGTGATGGCATCAAAGTATTAAAAACTATTGCCTCTTTATTTAAGCAATATCGTCCCCTTTTATTTTTTAGTATTTTATCATTAATTAGTCTATTAATTGGTATCGCATTCTTTATTCCTACCCTAATTGGTTATATAAATACCGGTTTAGTAGAAAAATTCCCGTCTCTAATCGCGGCTTCATTTTTTGGTATTATATCTATCCAACTATTTGTTGGTGGTTTAATACTAGAAAGTATTGCTCGAAAAGACCGTCAAAACTTTGAATTACATTTAGTAACTCTATCTGAAATTAATCGAGGAAGTTATGACTAAAAGAAATTTAAATTGTGATATCTTAAGAATAATTGCCTTTATTTTTGTTATTGCCGTTCATTTTCTTTTAAATACTAACTTTTACACCACAATAACTAAAGATATAACTATACTAGCCCTAAATATTTAAGACCATTATTAATGACTTGTGTTCCCTTATTTATATGCTTATTGGCCTATTCAATTTCTATCGTAATTATAATAATTATTTTGACTGGGGAATATACACTGGCTATTCATCTTTAGAAGTTTTAATAATGACTTTATTAATAGCTAATCTAGTTTTAAATTATAAAGAATTTAACTTTAAAAATATTAAATTAACTAAATTTATTAATAAAATATCAGTATTAACTTTTGGTGCCTACTTGCTTTCTCGAATTTTTGATGTTTGGCTATATCCTTTTATTAATAATAACATTACCTATATTAAAGAAAAAGTAATATATTACATTCCTACTGTTATAGTTATAGCAATTTTATCTCTTACAGCCTCTTATATCATTGATTTAATAGCTAAATTAATTACTAAAAGTCTATCCTATCTAAAAGAAAAGTTTATTAAGCTCAAAACCAGTTAATAAACTTTTTATTTTACTCTTTAAAAAAGAAATAAATAATGATAAAATTATTCTAGGTGAAGTCAAGTGAATTTAGTTATATGTGGAAGTATGAAAGTAAAAGAAGATATTATTAAAATTGGGAAGTATCTAACAAATAAAGGTTATAACATCTATCTACCCGTTGAATGTTTAAAAAATGTTCCTAAAGTAACCGCTTCCCGTGCCCATTTTAATCGCATTATAAATGCAGATACCGATGCTATATTAGTTATCAACAATCCGAAAGATAATATCAAAAATTATATTGGTCCTAATACTTTTGCCGAGATAGCCTTTGCTTTCTTTTATAACAAAAAAATTTATTTATTAAATGATATCTATGAACCATATAAAGATGAATTAGAAGCTTGGAATGTAATCCCCATTCATAATAACTTAGATAATTTAAAATAAGGAGACTAGACCATGAAAACAATTGCCATCATTACAGGAAAAATATTAATATTTTTAGGTTCTTTACTCCATCGCGGTAGTACTCTTCCCGGAAAAACTGCCTTAAAAATAGACAAAAAATTATTAAGCAAATTAAGAGAGGAAGGTAATAATATGATATTGGAAGTAATTAGAAAAGAAAATGAAAAGCA
>CANPYU010000063.1 GCA_947588665.1 uncultured Bacilli bacterium
AGCTGGCTAGAGCGACCGGTTCATACCCGGTAGGTCGGGGGTTCGATCCCCTCCGTCGCTACCATATTTTTGTTTAATATCAGGATATTCTCCTGATTTTTTTAAATTATATCAAAAAAATCGGATATAATATTTATATCCGATACACCTATAAAGGTCCAATCATTCGAAATATGGTTAAACCATTTTTCGATACGTCCGCATAAGGACACAATAAATGTAATAAAATTACATTACAATTATACCATATTTTATTAATTTGTCAAATATTACTCTTTGCATATGTTAAATAACTTATTATTGCATTATCAATTTTATTTAAAATATTATTATCACAAATATAATTAAAATTTATGTTAAATATTCTACTTTTACTTATGGTTTTAATTTGAGTAATATAAGCATAACAATTTAAATTATATATATCGGTATTTGGCATTGCTCTTTTTAATATTTTTCCTAAATATATTTTTTTATATCCATTTTTAGAAGTAATGGGAACGACAGTAATATTATCATTTCTAGTTGAATCATCACTATTTAATACTATTGCAAAATGTGTATAACTTAATTCTGTGCCAATATTTACCCCAAAATCAACCCTTATTATTTGGCCTCTTTTAAAATTAGGATATAATTTAATATATGATATATGTTTTACCTCTTTATTAAATATATTGCTTTCTTTATATAACCACTCATCAAGTTTATTAAATTTATCAACTTTGGAATTTTTGACTTTTTTAAAAGTGTTACACGCGATATCAATTTTATTTTCTTTTATTATTGTATTCATCTAAGTTGACTCCTTCCTGCTAATTAATATTATAAAACACAAAAATATGTATGTCAAACAAATATTTGCTATAGATTTTTTAAAAAATTAATAATTGTAACTTACTTGTAACTTTAGTATTATATAATTAACACTGAAAGGAGAAAAATATGGAAATATTAAAAGTTGAAAATTTAACTAAAATATATGGTAAAGATACAACGAAGGTTGTTGCTTTAGACCATGTTTCATTTAGTGTTGAAAAAGGGGAATTTGTCGCGATTGTTGGCGCATCCGGCTCTGGCAAATCAACTCTTTTGCATTTAATTGGAGGGGTAGACCGTCCCACCAGTGGAAAAGTCTACATTGATAATCAAGATATTTTTAGTTTTAATGATGATAAACTAGCTATCTTTAGAAGGAGACAAGTAGGTTTAATTTATCAATTCTATAATTTAATTCCTATTTTAAATGTTGAAGAAAATATAACTTTACCACTTGCCCTAGATAATCGGGAAATAAATAAAGAAAATCTAAACGAAATGTTAAAATTATTAGGCTTAGAAAAAAGAAGAAATCATTTACCAAATGAACTTTCGGGAGGTCAACAACAAAGAACCAGCATAGGCCGCGCCCTAATTACTAATCCCACGATTATTTTAGCCGATGAACCAACAGGGAATTTAGATTCTAAAGCGAGTGATGAAATAGTTGCTTTACTTAAAAAAACTAATAAAGAATTAAATGAAACCATTATTATCATTACTCATAATATGGAAATAGCCAAATGTGCTGATAGGATTATAAAACTTGAAGATGGAAAGATTGTGAGTGATGTCTAATGAACTTACTAAATAAACTAACCATTAAGAATCTTAAATTAAATAAAAAAAGAACGATAGTAACCATCATTGGAATCATTCTTTCGGTTGCTCTAATAACCGCGGTTGCATCTATTTATGCGAGTGGAATTAATTCCTTAATAAATTATGAAACTTATTTACAAGGTAATTTTCATTATGAATTTTTAAATGTTCCTACAAGTGAACTAGCTACTTTTAAAAATAATCGTAAAATAGATATTGCAAGTATTACAGAAAACATTGGTTATGCTAATATTACAGGTGTAACTAATCCTGATAAACCATATGCCTACATTAAAGCTTTTGATACTAATGCTCTAAATAATTTATCTGTTAAATTAGTTGAAGGGCATCTACCAAAAAATGATTCCGAAATTCTTATTCCGACTCATTTAAAAACTAATGGTCATGTTGATTTAAAAGTCGGGGATACTCTAACTTTAGATATTGGCACAAGAATCTCTAATGATGGAGTTATTTTAAATCAAAGTAATCCATATCGAAATTCACCCAAAGATAATATATCCGAAAGTTTAATTAATACGACTTCTAAAACTTATAAAATTGTAGGTATTATTGAACGACCAGCATCAAACATTGAAAGTTACTCCGCTCCTGGTTATACGTTTATAACTTATATGAATAATCCCACTAAAGATAATGTTGACATTTATGTAAGATATACCAAAGATGCTCTAAAAAAACATTATGAAACAACAGCTAATATTTTAGGCGTCGATAAGTCTCTTTTTAAAAAGCTTTATGAAGGTAAATTAACTGCCGAAGAATTTAATTTAGCCGAAAAAGAAATGACTAAAGCTAAATATCAAATAGATAATAATTCTTACTTAATTACTTTAGAAGTAAATCCCCTTGGAGATAATTCTATCGGTGGCTTAGGTGCGGTTGCTATAATTGTTTGTCTAATAATTATTTTTACTTCTGTATTTTGTATCAAAAATAGTTTTGATATTTCTATTACCGAAAAAATAAAACAATATGGGATGTTAAGAAGTATAGGTGCTACTAAAAAACAAATTAAAAAGAATGTTTTCTTTGAAGCGACAATTCTAGGCTTAATTGGTATTCCTTTAGGTATTATAAGTGGTATATTTGCATCTTTTATTCTAATAATTGTCTGTAATTATTATTTAAATGGGATGCTTGATTCTAATATAATTTTATCGTTTACATTATCTTATATAGCTATTATTATAGCAATTATATTAGGTATTATAACCGTATTTTTATCGGCTTTCAGAAGTGCAACTAAAGCATCTAAAATATCCCCAATTAATTCTATAAGAAACAGTGGAAATATCAAAATTAAAAAAAATAACTTAAAAAGTCCTAAAATTATCCATCGCATCTTTGGAGTAGGGGGAGATATATCTTATAAAAATTTAAAACGTAATAAAAAGAAATATCGTACTACTGTTATCTCTATTATTGTTTCGGTTGCTATCTTTATTGCTTTATCATCTTTTATGAAACTAGCTTTTTTAAGTATTGAAAATGAAATCAAATTAAGTGATTATAATTTAGATTTAAGCGCTCATTATAATGATGAGATATACGATGCTTTATTAAAAACGAAGAATTTATCTAATATAAATAAGTATGCGATTGTAAGACATAATACTTTAATAATCGATAATATTAAATATGGTAAAGAATATCAAGAATTTGTGAAACCTAGTGATACTATGGATTCAATATCTATTTATAGTATTGGTGATGCTGCTTATAAAGATTATTTAAAAGCTTTAGGTTTAAGATATGAAGATATGAAAGATAAAGGTATTTTACATGATAAAGTAACTTTAAGTGAAACAAAAAATAATAAAGAAAAAAAATACCAAGTTAGAGAATATGACTATAATAAAAATGATGTTATTACATCAACCCTTGAAAATGGTAATGCTTTATCTTTAACTATTGGTGCTACTACCGATAAAAGTCCTTTCTCATTTAATACCAATATGTCTAGTTACATGATTGTAAGTGATGAATTTTTTGATAATTATATTACTACTACCATTATTCAAGCTTATTATGATAGTACCAATGCAAGTATTACCCAAGAAGAGATTGAAAACGTATTAAAAGGGCAAGAATATAGTCTAAATAACAGTGAAGAAAATGTTAAAGCGATGCGTAATTTATTTACTTTAATAGGAATATTCCTATATGGCTTTATTATTGTTATTTCTCTAATTGGCATTACTAATATTTTTAATACTATTACTACGAATATGAATTTAAGAAAACCAGAATTTGCCATGTTAAAATCCGTTGGTATGACTAAAAAAGAATTTAATCGCATGATTAGACTCGAAAGTATTTTTATGGGCCTTAAGTCCTTAATCTTTGGTATACCTTTAGGTCTTGCTTTGTCTTATCTAATTTATAAATCTTTAAGCGACAATGGAATTGATTATCCTGTACCAATAAAATCAATAATTATTTCTACAATTGCAGTATTCTTACTAATAACCTTATTAATGAAATATTCGATGAGTAAAATAAATAAACAAAATACCATTGAAACTATTCGAAATGAAAATATTTAAGAGCGTTTGCTCTTTTAATTTTAAAATTAATTAAATCATGTTATAATAACAAAAGGAGGAACTATGCATATTTTACTTATTGAAGATAATTTACCTATTAATAAAGGACTCACATATACATTTTCTAAAACTAATTATAAGTTAACTATTAAAGAAAATATTAAAGATGCTAAAAATTATCTTTTAACTAACCCCAATATTTCTTTAATTATTTTAGACATAACTTTACCCGATGGTAATGGCTTTACTTTTTATAAAGACCAACTAAAAGATTTAAACATTCCCACCATTTTTCTAACCGCGAATGATGATGAAGACCAAATTGTAAATGCCCTAAATTTAGGAGCCGAAGATTACATGACTAAACCCTTTAGTTCCAAAGAATTACTTGCCCGAATTAATCGCATTTTACTTCGAAATGCCAAAACAACTCTTATCAAAGTAAAAGATATAAGTTTTGATTTAGACAAAATGGAAGTCTATAAAAATAATAGCAAAATTGAATTAACTTCTTTAGAACTAAAATTATTAAATCTCTTATTTTTAAATTTAAATCGCGTAGTTTCAAGAGCCATCATTTTAGATAAAATATGGGAATGGACGGGAAACTTTGTTGATGACCACACCATCACGGTCTATTTTAATCGCCTAAGAGAAAAACTTGCAACCGATATTATAATTACAATTAAAGGAATGGGGTATAGAATTGATGGCTAATAAACAAAAACTAAAAAACTTTTTTCTTCAAGTATTTTTAATATCGATAATAATACTTACTATTTCTTTATTTTTAAATATTTATGAATATCATACTTATACTAAAAATTTCAATTATAAAATAGGGGAATTACTAACTATTGTCAAAGAAAAATATCCCCAAATAAAAGAAGAAGAACTAATCTCGCTTTTAAATAATAAAAACATTGATTTTACTATTTTATCAAAATATGGTATTAATATTTCAACCGATAATATTATTATTAAAAATGAAGAACTTTATCATACCTATAAATTTATTAATACCATATTTATATTAATTATTATAATTATCTTATTATTTCTCTTTTTAAAATATAATCATCAAAAAGAAAAAGAATTAAAAGCTCTTACTAAATATCTTGAAGAAATAAATAAACATAATTATTCTTTAAAACTCGATGAAAATACGGAAGATGAATTGTCTATTTTAAAAAATGAAATATATAAAACAACAGTAATGTTAAAAGAAACTGCCAAAAATTCCCTTAAAGATAAGCAAGAACTAAAAAAATCTTTAGAAGATATATCGCATCAATTAAAAACTCCCTTAACCTCTATTTTAATCATGTTAGATAATATGATTGATGATGACTTCATGAATGAAGAGGTAAAAAAAGAATTTTTACATGATATTAAAAGAGAAGTTATGAATATTAATTTTTTAGTTCAAAATCTTTTAAAACTATCTAAGTTTGATGTTAATGCGATAAACTTTATTTCTAAAGAAGTTTTAGTCTCTAAAATAATTAATGAAAGTGCTAAAAATGTTGCTTCTTTATGTGATTTAAAAAACATTAATTTAATTATTAAAGGGGATAATTCTACTATAATATGTGATTGTAACTGGCAAATTGAAGCTTTAACTAATATTATTAAAAATGCCATTGACCATTCTAAAAATAATAGTAAAATAGATATTAATTATAAAACTAATAATATTTATACAGAAATTAATATAACTAACTATGAAAGTGAAATATCTAAGACCGATTTAAAGCATATTTTTGAAAGATTTTATAAAGGACATAATGCTAATCCTGAAAGTGTTGGAATTGGCTTGTCCTTATCGAAAACTATTATTGAAAAAGATAATGGCACTATAAATGTTGAAAGTAATAATAATAAAACAACCTTTACCATTAAATATTTTAAACTCTAAAAAAACCTCCTAAGAGGCTTTTAAAAAGTTAACAAACACAATCTACATAAGTATCACTTAAGCATCTAATAGCACATAAGCAACTACAATCCATTGTAAAGAAAGAATTTGTGGCAATATAAGGATTTAAACTAGTAGTATCCGGATTATCTGCAAGAACTCTAAAAGTACAGCAGTTACCTTCAATTTTTTCAACTCTAAATATACTTGAACATTCTGCAGATGCAGCCCCTGCACAAGTAATTGTCGAATCTTTTGCTATTGGCATACTCCAAGGAGTTCCACAACAAGAGCAGGTATAAAGCATAACCGGTCTGGTATTACAAATTAAACAGTTTGGGCCACCTCCTAAAACCGGACGGTCACAAGCATCTAAACAAGATTCAGGACAGGCATTTTGTTGCAAAACTAAAATAACACTTAATATTTCATTGATACAATTTCCTGTTGTATTATTATCACAATTATTCATATTATTCACCCTTTCATGTATTCTCACTATTAATTTATGTTAAATATTAAAAATCGTGTCTTCTATAGTTCTTTTTTTTTCTAAATTTTTATGTTATAATTTAAATACACAAAGCGGGTGAAGTGCCAATGAATGAAGAAGAAAATAAAAATACTAATGCTCAAGATTATAATCCTAATCGCCCCCAAAATAATGGAGAGAATAACCATCAAGACACTCAAAAAGTAGTTGATACGGCGGCCAAAGGTGCTCTTGAATATCTTGCTCCTAAAGTAGG
>CANPYU010000064.1 GCA_947588665.1 uncultured Bacilli bacterium
AAGATGAAAAATCTTAAAAGGTTATTAGGTTTAATGGCTATATCTGGATTTGCTTTCGGATTTGCTGGTAATGTTAATGCGGCGACTGAAAATGTAAGTACATCTGCAGCTTTAAAAAGCTGTCTAGAAAGTACTAATGAAATTAACACTTGTATAGTAAGTAGTGATATGACTATCGCAAGTGCTGATGTAAGAAAAGATATTCGTTTAGAAGTAAGTGCTGGTCATAAGGTTACTGTAACCGGCGTAATTGCAGTTCATAGCACTGGTAAATTAACTGTTAGAAACGGCGGTACAGTTGAAGGAAATGGTACAGCTACTATTTCAGTAGGCGGTGGAGGACAATTAGTAACAGAGAATATTACATTGTCAAACACAAGTGCTAATGGCTATGCAATTGAAACAACAACTGGTAGTGCGGGTGCAAGCGAAATCAATATTAATGCAGCTACTCAAATTAAAGGAACTAATGGTTTAAATATTAGTGGTACTAATACAGTAACAGCTAATTTAGATGGTACTTGGAATGTTAGTACAACTGCAATTAGAAATATTGATTCTGCAGCTACTATCAACATAGAAAAAGGAACATATACTTCAACTGAAGGCGATTTTATAAGAATGGGCTCAGGGAAAGTAATTATTACTGATGGTACTTTTACAGGGAAAAAAGGTGCTTATATTGAAGGCGGAGAAATGACCATTAATAATGGTAAATTTACATCTACTGGAACAGCATCAGATTATTTATTTAGTTTAAGTAATGCAGCTGGAGCACCAACTTTAACAATTAATAAAGGAACATTTAAAGGTAATGGACCTCTTGTAAATGCTACAAGTGGAACAACTGCTGATCTTAAAGGTGGAAATTATACAACTCCTAAAGATCAAATAATATTAAGAGGTGGCGGAGATTTCAATGTTACAGGTGGAACTTATTCTGGAAATGTAAACGTAAGAAACTTCGTTGTAAGCCCTAAAGTTGCAGTAACTGATCCAGAAACTGAAATAACTACTGTTGGAGATGCTATTGAAGTAACTATCGCTAGTATTGACGAAGTAAATGGAAAAGTTATTAGAAAAACTGATAGTCCAATTAATGCTATAGTAGGAAACACTTTCAAAATCTCTAGTTATTTAAAATTAGAAGCTGCTAAAGGATATCATATTGAATATACTGTTACAGATGAAAATGATAAAACTTATACAGTAACTAATGGAGAATTTAAAGTTCCTGAAAAAGATGTTACTGTCACAGCTAAATTTGTTGAAGGTGAAGAACCTAGTACTAATACTGAAACTCAAAAACCAGGTTCAAGTACAGGAGATAATACTCCAAGTAAGAACCCACAAACTTATGATGGAATCATGAGTTATGTAACTTTAGCAATCTCAAGTCTTGGTGCTTTAGGATTTGCTACTAAGAAAGTATTATTTTAGATAATAATAGATTAAACCAATAACCAAATTGAGTCAGGGAAAAACCTGACTTTTTCCTTGGATTAAAATAGAATCAAAATATACTCAATTTCTGTTTAAATATTGACTTTTAGCATAAATTTATAATATACTACTATTACATTCAAAGAAAATGTTTCTCGCTCCCGGATGGTGCGAGTAATAAATTATTCTGGGCGACAATGTTTCTCGCTCTCGGGTGGTGCAAGTAATAAGTTATCCCGAACGAAAATGTTTAAAAACTCCATATTTTATTGGAGTTTTCTTTTTAGTGCGAAACGCATATGTTAAAACTATGGTATGTGTGGCTTCTTAAATACTATACTTATTAGAAAAATTTTAAATAAAAAAGAACAATAACTGTTCTAAACTTCTAATTCTTCATCACTAGCAATATCAATTGTTTTAAATATTTCCTCCATAGTTGTAAGACCCATAACTACTTTTTGCAGCCCATCTTCAAACATTGTTGTAATATCATCTTTTGAATTATATACTAATTTCTTTAAATCTTTTCTATTTAAATTAGTAGTAATAGCGTCTCTGATTTCTTCATTAATAGTAAGCACTTCATGAATCGCAAGCCTTCCTTGAAAACCATGATTACAATATTTACAACCATTAGGGGTATATATTTCATTAACTTGTATACCTAAATGTTTTTCTATTAATTTTTTTTCATAAGGAGTAGTAGGGCGAGTACCCCGACATCTCGGACATAATTTTTTTACTAATTTTTGAGATATAATACCGGTTAAAGCGCTTCCAAGTAAATATCTTTCAACTTCCATATCGAGTAATCTTTCAATTGTAGTTAAAGAGTTATTCGTATGTACTGTTGATAAAACTAAATGACCTGTAATTGAAGCTCTAACTGCAATTTTAGCTGTTTCATTATCTCTTATTTCTCCCACCATAATAATATCTGGATCTTGTCTTAAAATACTTCTTAAAGTATGCGAAAAAGTAAGACCTATATCACTTAATACTTGAACTTGATTGATATTTTGAATACGCATCTCTACCGGGTCTTCTACTGTAATTATATTACGTTCTTTCACATTTAATTTTTGGAGTAGGGCATAAACAGTTGTTGATTTACCAGTTCCCGTAGCCCCAGTAACTAAAATTAAGCCATTTGGGTTTTCTATCATTTTATTTAATTTATTTAAATTATTTTGTGAAAAACCTAAATTTTCTAATCCTTCTAAACTCATTCGATAATCTAGTATTCGTATAACTATTTTTTCTCCATCTATAACCGGAAGTGATGAAACTCTTAAATCTAAATCGATATCATTAATAACATTTTTAATCGCCCCATCTTGAGGTAATCTCGTTTCTGTAATATTCATTCCACTTATAATTTTAATTCTCGTCGTTACATTCTTTTTAAGTAAATTAGGAATTTCTGTATAATCCTGTAATTCTCCATCTATTCTAATTCTTACCAGCAAATTTTTGGGCGTTGGATCAAAATGTATATCCGAAGCTCCAATTTTAACTGCTTCTGTAATAATAATATTAACAATTTCTACAATTGAATTTTTTTCAAAATCAAACTTTCGCAAGTTAATCACCCACTTATTATCTTAAATCAATTATACAATAAAGACTGTTCAAAAACAATATTTAAAAAAAAGTTTTATTATTTCTTGAATTAAAGTATTATAATAAGTTATAATGATTACAAGGAGGGTTTTATGGAAAAATTAATTGTTAGTGGTACAGGTTTTAAAGAACATCATACTGGTACTGTTTATTTAACGCGTGGAACTAAAAAGTTAGCTATTTCTTTTGCAGGTAATCTTGATTTATATTTTACTTTATCTAATTATGATGATAATCCTACTTTTATTATTGGTAAAGATAACTATCCTGTTTATTTAATTTTTGCTAAATTATATGCCGAAATTATTTCTGGTGCAGTATATCCCTTTGAAAAAGAAGAAATTTTAAAAAAATGTGAATTATTAAATATGGATTATCATGAAGAATTACAAGATAACGAAGAATTTTATGAAGAAGATTTAATGCATTATAGGTATATTGCCAAAAAAACAGGTTTAGTTAAAGATAAAATTATTACTTGGGTATCAGACGAATACCCAGTTGAAATAGCCCCTTTATTTAAAATAAAAAAAGAAAATGATAATTATATTTTAAAATTTTCTAATAATCGTTATAATCCCAATTTTTCATATTCAGATGATTTTTTCTTAAAAAATATGAAAAATAAACACCAAATATCAGTCCGAATAAGAATGTCTGGTTCTAGATATAATCCCTTTAATGCTTGTTTTATGCGGATATATAATCCTTTAATGGAACTAGGATTAAATAAATTTAGTCAAATAGGAATAGAGGAATATTTAATAGATAAAGAGCTAGAAAAAGGAATTTCTTTAGAAAGAATTTTACTTAAAAAGTAGAATTTTTTTATTTTCTAAGTTTGGTACTATCTTAATAATTATATTTATGTTATAATTAATAAGTGAAAATAGTAGGAGGAAAATAAATGAAAAATACTTACTTAATTCCTGCAAACTCTAAAAAATCCCAATTAATATTAGGCTTTTTTACTTTAACTGATATATTTTTATTTGGTGCTGGAATTGGCTTAACTGTTATTTTATTATTAGTTATTCAAAATGCCACTTTACCAATTATGTTATTAATTTTAGCGCCAACTTTAATTACTGGTTTTTTAGTTATTCCTTTAGAAAATTACCATAATGTTTTACAATTTATTATTAATGTATATTCATTCTACAGTGGAAGAAGAAAATACATATGGAGAGGTTGGTGCAGTAATTATGACGAAAAATGAATCATATTATACTGAATCTTGGTTACCAATAAGGCAAATAATGAATGGTATGATTGAATTAGATAATGGAGAACATGTTACCGGTGTAAAAGTTCATCCTCGTAATATTTTTATTGCCGATTCTGGTCTTCAAAATGCTATAGTCGGTAATTTAAGAAATTTTTATAATTCTCTTAATTTTGAATTTTGGCTTATTATCGCAGATCGTCCTGTTGATATTGGTGTTTATTTATCCGAACTTCAAGTTTTATACAATAATACCAATAATCCAATGGGTAAAAAATTAATTATGCAAGATATAAACAAAGCTAATATGTTTATGAGTGCCGAATATAATGTCGTTGATACAGAATATTTTATTTTATTTAAAGAAAAAAGGATGGAATTAATTCAAAAAAAATTACATACCATAATTAGTGGCTTAGCTAATTCAGGCCTTAATTCCAATCAAACAAGCAATGATGATTTAAGAATGATTTTAGATAATTTCTTAAATGGTGGAACTCATACAAGTTTTGGGACGGTGATGAGTTAATGAAAATTAAAAGTGAAATAGCCCCAAAAGGGATGGAATTTAAACCTACAGAATTTACTTTAGGTGGCAAATATTGTACAATCTTAACTATTATTAGTTACCCCAAAAGTATTTATATTGGTTATTTATCTGATATTACTTCAATAAGTGGAGTAAAAGTATCTATTAAACATATACCTATAGAATTTAGTACTATTCAAAAAATGTTAAATAAAGAAATAGCCGATTTAAAAATGCGTTATCAAAACGAAAGAGACAAAACCATTCAAGAACGAATTCGTCAAGATTATGAGTCTTTAGAGCAATTTATTTCTATGCTCGCGGCAACTCAAGCTCGAATTTTTGATTTTCAAATGCATATTATGATTAGTGCCGATTCTAAAGAAGAATTAGAACTAAAAAAAATGCAAGTTCGTTCCTATTTAGATGCTTTAGGTATGCGTGGAATTAGCTTAATGTTTGAACAAGAAAAAGTTTTACAATCAATTATTCCTATATTTCCTAAACAAGACATTGAAAATCGGATTGGAACTCCTATACCTTCTATTACGGTCGCAGCGATGTATCCCTTTGTTTTTGATAGTATCAAAGATCCTGGATATTCTACTTTATTTGGTGTTGATTTCTCTGGTGGGGTAGTCTTATTTAATCAATTCTTATATCAAATAAAAAAAGAATTTAACCGTAATAATGCTAATATGATAATATTAGGTACTTCTGGTTCTGGTAAATCAACGGCCGCTAAATTATTACTTCGTACTCATCTTCGCAATGGCTGTAAAGTTGTATGTATTGACCCTGAAGGGGAATTAGAAGAAATGACTAAAAGCTTAGGTGGCGATTTTCTTGATTTAGGTAAAGGTGGCGACTTTGGTATGATTAACCCTTTAGAAGTCGTTGTTGATGCTGATGAAGAAGAAATCGCGCAAGGCCTAGGTTATACTATATTAACAAGAACATTACAACAATTAAAAGCTTTTATGAAATATTTATATCCTGATATCGAAGAAGATGTTCTAACTATGTTTAGTGAAATAGTTCAAGATACTTATAAAAGATATAAAATAGATTTTAATACTGATTTTACGACTTTAACTAGCAATGATTTTCCAACCTTTGATGATGTTTATGCTACAATTAAAGGACGCATTTTATCAATGCCTGATGCTACCCGTGAAAGAGATGTTATTGAACGTCTTGAACTAAAAATTAGACCATTAACCAAAGAACTTCGTTATTATTTTACCGGTCATACAACTTTAAGATTTAACAGTGATTATATAGTATTTAATATAAGAGAATTAATGAATAGTGATGAAAATATTAAAAATGCTTTGTTCTTTAATATTTTAAAATATGCTTGGGGCTTATGCTTAGATAAAAATATCAATACTGTTATGATGGTTGATGAAGCCCATGTATTACTTTCTTCACGTAATGAGCTTGGCGCCGAATTTTTAGCTCAAATTCAAAGACGTAGTCGTAAGTATAATACAGGTACTATAATTATAACTCAACAACCAACTGATTTCGCAGCTCCTAATATGATTATTCATGGTAAAGCTATATTTGATAATGCTTCTTATTATTTAGTTATGGGCTTAAGAAAACAAGCGGTAGATGATCTAGCTAAATTAATTGACTTAAATGAGTCTGAAAAAGATAGTATTAAATACTACAATCAAGGGGAAGCCCTCTTTATCTGTGGTAATCGTCGGATGCGTATTAACGTTGTTGTAACTCAAGAGGAATTAGATTCTTTTGGTTCTGGTGGCGGCTTATAAAATTTAAAAAATAAGTAAAAATATAAAAATCCAGTTTTTTGATGTGAACCCCAATTAGTAGACATTAATAAAAAACTGGTATATTAAAAAGAGAAAAGTTATTTTTCTCTTTTTGTGTAAGTTTTTCTCTTTTTCTTAACTTTTGA
>CANPYU010000065.1 GCA_947588665.1 uncultured Bacilli bacterium
TTTATCTTGATCTTCAGGTGGTAAATTTTGATTAAGTACAGTATTATAATAGTTTGATACTTCTTTTAGAGTTTTAAAACTTGCTATATCTACAATGTTAATATTAAATACATCATCAATTAAATTGGTAACATTGTTATTTTTGCTAGAATAATTGGGTTCGATAGTTTTGGTGTTTGTTTGAACTGAATTTAAATAAGCTGTAAATTCGGCATTATTTGTAAATAAGTTTTTGCCACGATTAGCATTGTATGTGATATATCTTTCATTATCTCCTTCTTTATAACTTAAGACAAATATATCTTCTTCTCCTAATTCATTAATAATAGTTTTGATTTCATAACTTATTTTATCTTGATCTTCAGGTGGTAAATTTTGATTAAGTACAGTATTATAATAGTTTGATACTTCTTTTAGGGTTTTAAAACTTGCTACGTCTACAATGTTAATATTAAATACATCATCAATTAAGTTGGTAACATTGTTATTTTTGCTAGAAAAAGTATTATTAATATTGGAATTTTCGGTAGTATTTATTTGAGATTTTAAAGTTTCCATATTAGTTTCAAGATTATCTATAGACGAAGCATTTTCACTAGTAATATTTTCTATTCCCTCAGCAACTGTTGCTGATGCCATGCTGCTATTTATAGTATTATATAAATTTTGAGCTGTAAAATTACCATTATTATTAATTTTATTTGCTGAGCTATTAGGTACAGAAGTAGCATTTATATTTGAAGTATTAGAATTACTCTTTGAGTTATTATTGCTTTTAACTGAACTAAAATCACTATTTACACGATCAAATACATTTGTTGGTTCGTATTTAAAGCTTTGATAACCAATGAATAAATTATCATTATTTACTTTAAATTTAGTATTTATATATTTTCCTTTATTTATTATATTAATTAAACTATTATCATTAAAATTTACAGTTTTAGTTTGAGTTTTAGCATATTCTATTCCTTCAATATCATTTAAATAATCGTTTAGATAATCTTTAACATTTTTAATATTAGATACTAAATTTGCTATTTTATTTTGAAAACTAGAGAGAGAATCTTTAAAATTTGGATTATGAATGTAACTCACATAGCCAAAATTAGTGGGATCAAAATTTTTAATAGATGATTCTATTACTTTTTCAATCGTATTTAAATCTACGATATAATTTCTTAATATTTTAGTATTAACTTCTATTTTGTTCATATATTTAACCTCTTATTCTATTTCTACTTTTTTAAAATAACATAAATAAAATTAGTTGGCAATTCTTTTAACTATTTTTTATATAAAATAAATAATAAGTTTTATTGCTCATTATTTATTTTAAAATCACCTAATAATTTAATACGCGCTATTTTAGAACTTTGAATTATATAACCATAGTCAGAACTTATTTCTTCTCGATCTTCTCTTTCAAATTTAGATATTTTAAATAATGATTGATCCGCTATACCACTACCTATAAATATTCCACGGGAAGTATCGGCACCATATTTAAACCAATCTTCGTAATTATATGTTTTTATGACATCAGGGTTATCAACTAATACGAATGAAACTAATCCTAATTGATTATCTTTGCGCATCATAGATCCTAATTTCTTTTTACTTTCGTCATTTAATTTATTAATAAAATCATATATGCCGTAAATAAAGATCATATATTTTTTTTGATTTATTAATATTTCATCATTAAACTGGCTTTCTTCATACATTTTATAAACATCATTGATGTAATTATCCATACTTGTTATTATTTCATCAAAACCACGAGTATATGTTCTATCTTTGATAAAGTCATTAAGGAAAGTTTTTTCAGTAGTATTGATAAAAATTATTTCATACTCTTTAATAAAAATTATTTCATTTATTAAATTATTAATAAAGTTTTCAGTGTATTCTATTTCATAAGCACAAATTAAATTTATAGCATTTTTCTTAAAATTATATTTTTCAGTATTTAATTTATTTTTATTAATTCCTATTACAATATTTGGAGATTTAGTTATGTCATCCTTAATTAATTCATAATTAACAATATCTGGGAGTACTGGAATTTTTTTAGCTCGATATTCTGTTTGTTCTTTAATAGATTTACAATATTCTGTTAAATATTCATAAGTATTTTTATTTGTAACGTACGCGGTTTGGAATTCATAAATAAGATCTTTTTTGAATAAGCCACGTCCTTTATATTTTGCTGGGTATTTTCCACGAGTGTTTCCTAAAATGCTTGAATAATCTGCCTCACTATTTTGGCCTAAAACATATATTAAAGAAAAATTTTGGCGGGTTTTCATGCGGATACTATTTTCAGTACTTGCTGTTATAACAAAGAAAATACCATATTTGAAACTATCACGAGATATTTGATTTAATTCCTCAGTTATTTCTTCATAATTTTCAATAAAAGCTTCATAATTATTTATGATAATAACTAAATTGGGAAGTTGCTCTTTTGTTTGTTCGACATAGCTTTGATAATTACCTCCAAAATTAGCAAATTTTTCTCTTCTACTATCTAGTTCGGCATTTAACATTTTAAATAAATTAACTAATTTTTCTTGTTCATTAACAAAAACTAGATTACCAACGTAGGGAGAGTCTGTAAAAGCTCTTAATGTTTCGGCACCAAAATCTAAAATATAAAAATTAACTTCAACTGCACTATATGAGGTCATACAAGAATATATTAAACAGGTTAAAAAGTTTTCTTTTCCAGATCCTGCGATACCATATATTATAGCATTGCCTTCTTTAGATAGTGGAACTTTTAAGGCATATTGATTTTGATTTTCAGGATCATCATATTCACCAATTATTGGTTCAATGTAGAATGGAGTACGTTCAAAATTATATTTACTACGTAACGCATCAATATAAATTTTTTCTGGTATTTTATCTAACCAAAGTTTTTTTATTTTTATATTTTCACGTCTAGCGATATCGCTTAAATATTTGACAATATTTGGTAGTTCTTCACCCATAGATTTTACTTCTTCAATAACTTCATTATCTTTAGTAGTGGTAATAAAACCAATATTATTAATGGTATTAATTGAAGTATCGACATCCCTTTTAAAAGTTGTATTAGGATAATATTGCCCTCCGGCCCAAGCTGATTGGCCTAAAGTAAATACTTCATCATAACCAACTTGTAAATAAAAGCGACCAGTTTTCTTTAAATAGGCAGCATCAGGTTTTTTTAAAACTTCTTGAGAATCGCCAGTATCTTGAACTTTAAGACATACTCTAAATCGAGTATTAGACCAAATTTGAGAGTCTACTACCCCACCAGGTTTTTGAGTAGCTAGTATTAAATGAACACCTAAAGAACGGCCAACACGAGCAACAGATATTAATTTATCCATAAATTCAGGTTGTTGTTCTTTTAATTCGGCAAACTCATCACTAATAATAAATAAATGGGCAATTGGTTCTTTATCTTTAAGACGCCCTTCGCGCCATAATTTTTGATATTTATAAATATCGACAGTACTTTCATTAGCTATTTTTCTAGCATCGTTAAATTCTTTTTGCCTTCTTTTAATTTCACTTTCAATTGAGGCTAAAGAACGATTAAGTTCATTGCCATCTAAATTGGTTATAGTTCCAGCAAGATGAGGTAATTCGTAACGATCACTACAAAAAGCTCCGGCGAGACTTCCACCTTTGTAATCAATTAAAATTATTTGTACTTCATATGGATGATAATTAACTGCTAAAGATAAAATATAAGTTATGATAAATTCTGATTTACCAGAACCAGTAGTACCAGCGACTAAACCATGGGGGCCGTGATATTTTTCATGTAAATCTAGTGTTATAATTTCACCACTTTTGCCTATTCCTATTGGGGCCTGTAAAGATAAAATAGGATTGCTTTTTTTCCAACGATCTGGGGAATTTAATTGTTCAATTTTACCTACTTGGTACATTTCCAAAAACTGATAAACGTCTGGCAAACTTGATTCTACTTCGCTTTTAATATCTATTGGAATATTTGCTAAAGTTGTAGCACAATTATATATTTCGTCGATAGGTGCATAATCTATTTTAAAGTTTTGAGTTTCTAAATTGATTATACTACTGTAAATGGAACATTCATTTCGAGAAACATTAATAAAGCTTTTGCATTCATTAGGTAGAGCTGATACTTTATCTACTAACATAATAATATTAAAACCATAATTTATTTTACTTGACATTATATTTTTAATAAAATCATAACTATCAATAGATTTAATAGCATCAGTTATTATGCAAAAGTGTGGAATATGTTTAACATCTTCTTGGCCAACTCTTTCATTATAAATTTTTTCTAAAGTATAAATTATTTCACGATAGTCTTCGTTAGAAGAACCAAAAAAACGTATACTATGATCATTAGACCAACTATGAGGTAATGTTTTAATATAATCCCAATCTTTTTCGTGATCCATAGATGTAAAAATAACAATTTTTAATTCATCATAACTATAATTAGCCATTAATTGTAAAGCTAAACGATCAATAAATTCTTTAGTAACAATAGGGTCTCCTACAATACCAGTTGTTTTATTTTGATAAAATGAGTAAGTTATAGGGACATCTTTTAAAATGCGATCTTTTTTGCCTAAGCTATGGGCTATGTCTAATAAATTATCTTCTGTCAGTGAAAAATGTTCTTCCGGGTATTTAATTTCTATTTGCATGGGAGTATTTCCTATTCCTACCGGGAGAGTTAGGAAATCGTCATCAGTAATACGTCTTTGCCATAACTTAACATTATGGCCACGAATAATATTTTGACAATCAGTTACGGTGAAATTATTTTCTAATAAAGATTTTCGTTGAATTTCCATTTTTTCATCAATTTCTTTTTCTTTTTTGTCAATATATTTACGGTATAATTTTTGCCTTTTTCGTTCATACATTTTGGCAGAAAATTTTTGATAGGCACGAGTTAATATAGGCCATAATAAAGAACTAGCTAACATAGCACCACACATAATAAGGGAGGTCATTGAAGAGCCTAGATCTCTTGTGCCACTTCCAATTTGGCTTAAAGTAGATAATAAAGTTACAACAGAGGTCATAGCCATTGTTATCATTGGCCCAATTGTTAAAGCTGCTGGAGTTTTATCTTCTTCTTTTTTTTGAGGTGGAGTATCAATATTTAAAACAAATTTTTCTAAAGTTTTATAAAAATGAGGGGCACGATAAAAATAATTATCTTCTTTATATATGGAATCATCAGTTAATTCTGTATTATCTTCAACAAAATCACTGGGAACTGGTACTACATTTACAAAAGATGCATTAAAATCTAATAAATTGCCAGGATTATTTACCAATAAGTAGTCACTGCCATCATGGCGCATTAGAATTACTTTAAGTCCAAATGTAAAAATTATATCACCATATTCAATTCTTTTAGTATTTAAAACACGTTTTTCATTAACATAAATTGAGGCATTTTTATCTAATACGGTAAGATAATAGTATTTGTCTTTTTTCTCAATACTATATGCTTTTTTAGGAATTCCTCCTAAACGGTAGCAGATATCATTTCCTTTTTCTTGACCTACGGTTATTTTTCCATTTATGCCTAATTCTTTATATGTTTGATCATAAACTGGAGAACAATATAAATAATATTTTTCATTTTTATAATTATTTTTTAATAAATAAAAATTATATTCTTTTAAAATAGTATATGGAACCATAATATCATTATTGTCAACTATAAAAGCGTCGTGATTGCTAATTATATTCCAGCCATTTTCTGTTGCTTCTATATTAATTAAATTTATTTTACGGCCATTTTCAAAATCAGTAATCCAATGGGTACCACTTATAGTATCAGGTAAAGTAAAAATACTAAGTTTATCTCTCTTTATAATAGTTAGTTGCATACTTTCACTTCCTTAATATAATACTAATTTAGAACCATTTTTGATATTGCTATATCTAACAAATAGTTGATCATCAATCTTTTCGCCAGTTAATTTATCATATAAATTTTTACAACCATCATTAACAAATGTTCCTTCACTTTGTTCTTCTACTACTTTAATTATTAAATTTTTTATTGTTCCAACTTTCTTAATTGTGGGAATATATATATCGAAATCTTTTTCTATTAAGGGTACATAAACTATAACTAATATTTTGCCTTTCATCTTAAGCCTTTAAAATCAAAAATTTAATAACTAAAAAGATAATAATAATAGCAACTATAATACCTAATATAATTCCAATAATATATTTTTTATT
Source organism: uncultured Bacilli bacterium (assembly GCA_947588665.1). The sequence continues at coordinate 6,271 of CANPYU010000065.1, forward strand.
GTTCTTTTTTACTGGTTCTTTTATTTCTTCTATTTCTGGGACAACAGCATTTGTTAAACTTAACTTAGCTCCACAGTTAATACATATTTGATCCCCAGGATTAGGTATAAATCCGCATTTCTCACATTTCATAGCTTCACACCCTCTATTATTGATAATTATAACATGAATATAAAAAAAAAGAAATATTTAAAAATTATTTATCAGGATAAAATCATAAAATCGCAAAAATTAAGTTAATGTTAATAATTTTGTTATTTCTTTTTCAAAATTTGTATTT
>CANPYU010000066.1 GCA_947588665.1 uncultured Bacilli bacterium
TACATCTTTTTACTATAGGACATTTTGTTTTAAAAATACTTTTCAAAAAAGCGGACATTTTGAATTATAAATCACATTTTAAGCAAGTATAAAATTGAATTAAGGTTACATATATGATATAATATAACTAGAATAAGAGGGATATAAATGTTAGACAAACAAGAATTATTAAAAACACTTAATACATATAACATTATATCTAATAAATATGGTCCCACAATATATGAAAAAAACACCAAACTAGGAATATGTTTAGATATTAAAGAATCAACTTTTGGCTACTTAACCCGAATCTTTACTTTTGATACTAAAGAAAAGCTAGAAGACTTTTTAAATAAATATTCTTGGTATAAAAAAAATAAAAACCAATATAATATAACTTTAAATTTTGACAAATATGATACTGTTGAACCTAAAATTAAATATTTATATCAAGAAGAAGAACTAAATTTAGAAAAAATGCTAAATTTAAAAAATATAATTACTCAAAAAGAAAATGATTTATCTAAAGATAATGAAAAAATTAAATATTTAATGAATATCAATGGTTTAACTAACTATATAATAGATATTAAAAATAATAAACAAAAAGTAAAAACTGAGAAAAATAATCTAAAAACAAAAGAAAATGATTTAAAATATGAACTACTAGAAAATTTAACAACTTATTATGGCAGGGAAAAAAAACCAGAGAAAAAAACTGTTTCTTTAGAAAGTATTTCCTCAAATAATGATATAACTCTTTTAAAAAATAATGAAATAAACATTCAAACTAAAGATTTAAATGAAATAAAAAACTATTTAACTAGTTTAATCAATATAGCCAAAAAAGAAGAATTAGACGAAAAATATTTAATTAATATTTATTCTAATAATATATATAAGTATAATATTGAAATATTAACTAAACAAATTGAATTTGTTAAACACAAAATAGAAGCTGAAAAAAATTTTAATTTAAAAGGCAGTAAAATACATAATATTGATGAAGAACTAAAATCATTTTTAAAAAATTCTACCCCTCCAACTAACCTTGAAAATTACTTAACAAATACTAAAACAAACATCATAAATAAATATAATTCTCTAACCAATCTTGAAAACTCTTATTCCTATTTAACTGGTAACCCTTTAGATATTCCTCAAAAAACAAAAGCCGTAAAAAAAGAGCAGGACACTCTAAAACTATTAATCAATAAATTTAATGATCTTCCCTTTGATATTAAAACAAATCTCATATTATATAATTCTTTTTATAAAAATATTTGTAATTACATAATTGATAATAACCCTTCTCTTGAAGAAATAAAAAAGAATTTTGATTTTGATTATTACTATCATACAATAGATGAGATTATCCATAACGAATATAATAGTCATTATTTAATAACATATTTTAAAAATATTAACTTTAAAACTTTAGATACTTATATAAAATCCCTTATATCTTTATGTGAAATTTTAACTACGACAATTAATATACCTAAAGAAATAAAACTATTTACACTAAATAAAAATAATATTTACAAAGAATATTCTCTTAACCCCTTATATAATGATGAACAAACTTTTTATATTACTATTCCTAGTAATACTAACTTAATATTTATACCTGATAAAATAATAATTGATGATAAAACTAATGAACTAACTCTAGAAAAAACAAACAGTATATTTATAAAAGGCAATATTACTTATAATAATGAAACAATAACCATAAATAAATATAATAAAATTGAGCAAAAAGAACCAAAAAGTGCTATAATAATAACAACTGATTTAAAATTAAATAAAAGTTATCAATTTTATTTAGGAAAATTGGAGGAAAACAAAAATGAATAAAGAGCAATTCTTAAAAGAATTAAACAAAAACTTAAATCACTTATCTAAAAAAGCCAGAAAAGAAGAACTTAAAGAATATGAAAACTTATCATCTTACGATTTAGATCCTATTACCGAAGCTAACAAAATATATAATAAAAGAGGAATTGTTTATACTGTAAAAGAAAATATTAGCTTATTTAATGCTGCATCTATTTTAACAAATAAATTACAATCCCAAGATAAAGAATCTATTAAAAACATTCTTCTCTTCTTTTTATATCTAATATTCTTATTAATTATTATTAAAATTCCTTTTATTTATGTTAGAGACATTATTAGTAATATGTTCTCTAATTTCCTTCAAACAGAAAATTTATACTCAATATGGTATTTAATATTTGAATTATTATACGCGATCACTACTATCCTAATATTTATTAGATTAATAAAAAATAAAGCTTTAGATATTAAAGAAAGCGAACAAAAAAAAGAACTGAGTGAAAATAAATAATTTCTATTCAGTTCTTTTTAATTAAAATAATTTATCCCTATCGCATCTCTTACTTTCTTTAAAGTATTTTGAGCTACCACCCGAGCTTTCTTGCTTCCCTCATCTAACATTTTATAAACCAAATCTATATGTTCTTCATAATATTTTCTCTTTTCTCTAATTGGTTCTAAAATATCTTCTAAAACATTAATTAAAAACTTTTTAACTTTAACATCTCCAAGCCCACCCCTTTTATAATGTTCTTTTAACTCATCTAAATTTTTATATTCTTTTAAATATTTTAAAAAATGTTCTTCTGTTGCTAAAGCATCTAAATAAGTAAACACCGCATTATCTTCAACTTTTCCTGGATCTTCAACCTTTATATGATTTGGATCAGTATACATACTCATAACTTTCTTTTGAACTGTCTCTTTATCATCTGATAAATAAATACAATTACCTAAAGATTTACTCATTTTATTCTTTCCATCAATACCCGGTAAACGCATACATATTTTATTATCAGCAAGCATTGCTTCCGGTTCAACCAAAACTTCTCCATATATAGAATTAAAAGTATGCACTATTTCTTTACATTGTTCAATTAAAGGAAGTTGATCTTCACCAACAGGCACTAAGTTAGCCCCAAAAGCCGTAATATCAGCAGCTTGACTAACCGGATAAGTTAAAAATCCCACCGGTACAGCCTCCCCAAAACCTCTTTCCTTTATTTCTGTCTTAATTGTCGGATTTCTTTTTAAACGTGCAAGAGTAACTAAATTTAAATAATGAACGGTAAGTTCCGTAAGTTCAGGTATTTGAGATTGCACAAATATTGTTGTTTTATTGGGATCTAAACCAACAGCCAAATAATCTAAAGCAACTTCTTTTAAACTATTTCTTATCTTTTCAGGATTTCTCGCATTATCTGTCAAAGCCTGTAAATCTGCAATAAACACATAGACCTCATAATTTCCACTATTTTGAAGCATAACTCTGTTTTTAAGACTTCCCACATAATGCCCTAAATGAAGCTTACCTGTAGGTCTATCACCTGTTAAAATAACTTTTTTAGTCATAATAATCACCACCTAAATTGTACTAAATTTAAAGAAAAAAGTCTACAAATCTAAATAATTTATTAAAAATAATAATTTTTTTAAAGATTATTTTTTAAATATTTGTTATAATTATAATAGGAGTGAAGTACAATGAAATTAAAAACTAGTGCTTTAATAACTATTATAATTATTTTAATTACTATAATTTCTATCGTAGGAATTGTAATCTTTTTACCCAAAGATCCAATTAACGAACAAACACTTAATGAACAATCAAAATACAGTGAAAAAGCAACAACTATTTTAAAAGAAAAAAATCTATTTAACGAAATAAATAATCTTGATTATTCTAAAACTCTTGAAGTAATGCTTGAAGAAAATGCTTATATTGATAAATATCTTAATAGTTATATTAAAATAGATTATCAAGATATAACAGATTTTACTAATACTATAAATACTTTATTAAATAAAAATTATACTTATCAAGAAATAAACCACATTTTAAAGAATTATTTAACTAACATTGACATATTATTAAATATGAAACACGTAAATATATTAGAATTTAAAGATATCTCTAACTTTAATATAAATAAATTAGAAAGATATTTAAACTATTTAGAAACAAATGATTATGATTTAAAAACAGTTGTTACTTATGTTAACATTGGATTAGACTTAGAAGGATATTCTGAATACAAAACTTACACTTTAGAAGAAGCAAAAGACATAACTATATTAGTAAACAAATATCATAAACTTCCTGATGATTATGAACCTGATGATTTAGTTTCATTATCATATAATCTCAATTATAAACTTCGTAAAGAAGCCGCCGAAGCTTTTGAAGAATTAACTAGTGCTGGATTATTAGAAAATGTTATCTTCTATCCTTTTAGCCCCTATCGTTCTTTTGAAACTCAAAGTATATTATATAATAGATATAAACAAGTAGACGGAGAAAAAGTTGCCGACACTTATTCTGCAAGACCAGGATTTTCAGAACATCAATTAGGTTTAGCGGTAGATATTAGAAGTAGTAATCTAACAGATAATTTAACCCAAGAACACTATGAATGGATGTTAAATAATTCTTATAAATATGGATTTATAATTAGATATCCTAAAGGAAAACAACACATAACCCAATACATTGAAGAGCCATGGCATTTAAGATATTTAGGAATAGATCTAGCAACAAAAGTTCATGATTCAGGCTTAACTTATGATGAATATTATGATTTATATATGGAAACCAGATAATGGTTTCTTTTTAAATTACTTAATATACTTAGGACTATCTATTCTTCCTAAAAGATAATCTGCACTTATTTTATATTTCTTACATATTTTATACAAAAATGAAGTAGCTATTAAATTTCTTCCTTTTTCATTCCAAGCAATAGAATTAGGAACAACATTTAAGATATCTGATAATTCTTTTTTAGTTAAATTATTTTCTTTTCTAAATTCTTTAAGCCTTTCACCGGCTTTAATTTTATTAATTTTTTTATATTTAGTATATGTCTTTTGATCAGATAAATTTAATAAATAATCTACTGAAACCTCAAAATGATTACATAATATTTCTACATATTTAATTGGCAATATTGTAAACTGATTTTCATAATTATTGTAAGAACTTCTAGTAATATTCAAAAGTTTCGCAATATCCTCCTGTTTTTCATACTTATCAAATCTAAGATCTTTTAATCGTTCTGAATAATCCATTCCATTTCACCATTTATATTTTCTCATTAAATTTAAGCATTTTCATTTTTTGGTGTTTATTGTGCGTTTTATGTTGACTTTTGACACTTGCAAGTTTATAATTTTAGTATAAGTTAGAAATTTCTAATATGATTGATTTATTATCAATTATTAAGAAGGGAAGATTTATGGAAATTGAAAAGTTAAGTAAAGGAAAAACTAAAACAATAATATTATTTGTATTAGTTATAGTATTAACAATTGGAATAATATATATAACAAATAGTAAAGCAAAATATCAAGTAACTAAGAGTGTGCAAATAGTTAATGGAAAAGTTAATTATAGTTTAGCAGATTTAAATATTATAGCATTATCAGTTCAAGAAACAGAAAATAGTGAAAAGTATAATACAGTAAATGAAATACCTAAAGGTAATTATGAAGTAAATACAAAAAGAAGTTATTGTACTACTCCAGGAAGTGAAGCTCATATAACAGATATATCAATGGAATATAAAGATGATAAAGTATATATAGCAATTACTAAAAAAGGAACTAAGTGTTATATATATTTAGATATAGCAACAACTAGAAAAGTAGAAACATCATTAGGCTTATTAGATGTCCAGTTGGATACTCCAAATTTTAGCAAAACAAGCTGTTCATTTGGTTGTGAAGAATCTACAAATGGATTATATGAAGTTCAAGATGATGATGGAAAATCATATTATTTTAGAGGAAGTGTAACTGATAATTGGGTAAAATTTGCAGGATATTATTGGAGAATAATTCGAATAAATGGTGATGGAACTATAAGATTAATATATACAGGAAAAGTAGGTGATGAAAATAGTTTAACTTTTCCAAGTGGCAATAGAACTAATCCAGCTTATGTAACAGAAACTGGTACTCAAGTAATCATAGGTGGATCCAATAATATAGCATTTAATACTAGTTTTAATCAAAATAGGTATGTAGGATATATGTTCGGAAATAGTTCATCAAATTATAATACAGATCATACAAACCAAACTTCAAGTAATATAAAAGAAAAACTTGAAAGTTGGTATTCCTCTAGTTTGGCTAATGTGAGCGTTGGTGGAAAAACTGCTAAAGATTATATAGATAAAGATGCAGGATTTTGCGGAGATAGAACGCCTTATGATGGAAATACCCCTTTATCAAGTATTGATTATTCAAAGGGTGGAAGTAATACAACAACATATTATGGAGGATATTTTAGATTAGTAGCTAATCAAAATCCAGATTTACATTGTAAAAGACAATCTGGAAATGGAAGTACAACATTACCAGAAGATAATGATTTATATACAGTACAAGATTCAAAAAAAGGTAATAAAGCATTAGGTAGTCCAGTAGGTTTAATCTCAGCAGATGAAGTAATATATGCTGGAGATAAATATGGAGCTAATAACCAGG